>JAHEEY010000194.1 GCA_024640485.1 Chloroflexota bacterium
CTTTGCCACGGGTTTGGCCCCAGGTGATCTCCCCCCAAAATCAGCCGGTCACTGGGCAAACCCAGCTGCTCCGCTCGATAACGGACCATAGCGGCGAATTGAGCCGGCGTCTGTCCGGTGTAGCCTCCTTCCTGATTGACCTGATTGGAGGTCGATTCCAGCAGCAGCGGTTGTCCGCTGGCGATGGCATGTTGTATGCTGGCGTCGATGACCCAGGGGTTGGCCGAGCAGATTGAAGTGATGCCGGTATAGCGGCCTTGCTGGTGGTCGATGACGATATCTTTCAGAATCATGCTGCTCATGAGTGAGACTCCTGTCAAATAGTACCGGTTAGAAACCTGAACGGGCCAGGGCATGGCGGGCTTCAATCAATGTGGGTTGGGCCCCGGTGCCGCCTGATGCCCGGGTGGAAAGGGAACCGCAGGCGCAAGCCAGCTTCAGTGAAGCCGCCTGAGACCAGCTGTTTAAGAAGCCGTAGACAAAGCCGGCGTCGAAGGAATCGCCAGCCCCAGTGGTATCAACCACCGCTACCGGCAGCGGCGGCTGCCGCCACTCCTGCCCCTGATGCCGTACCAGCCCCCCTTCAGCCCCTAGTTTGACGGCAATGGTGGGCACCATTTCTGCCAGCCGGCTCAACGCTTGTTCGAGATCATCTTTGCCGGCGATCAGTTTGGCCTCAGCTTCGTTCGGCAGAAACAGGTCAATGTGGGGCAGCAGTTGGGAGAGCCCGCTGTCCCATCGCTCCTGGGGATCCCAATTGGTGTCCAAGGAAGTGGAAAGGCCTGCCGCCTTTGCCCGGGCGAACAATGCCGGCAGCTCCGGACGCAGGGCGTCTAAAAGGAAAAAACTGCCCAAATGCAGGTGCCGGGCTCGGGCCAGCATCCCTTGGTCAATTTGATCAATCGTCAACGTTGACATGGTGCCGGAAAAGGTCAGGATAGCCCGATCATCCGGGCGGGAGAGAATGACGCTCATCCCGGTGGGCACTGCCGGGTCCACCACGCAGGCGGAGGTGTCTATCCCCCGCTGTCCCATCTGATCGAGCATGAAACGGCCGAATTCATCGTCACCGACAGCGCCGATGAAGGCGACCTTCAGCCCCAGACGGGCAGCGCCGCAAGCCATGATGACCGACGATGAGCCAATGGTCAGAGCTGCGTCCTCAATAAGTTTCTCCGCCTGGCCAAAAGCGGGGGTGACATCCTGCCCCCGCAGGATCAGATCGGGATTGATTTCACCGATAACCAATAGATCGAATTCTTTCATCCAGCCAACCTGTGTTTCTATCTTAGTACTGCTGGTGCCAGCCTTCCTGGGCAATGGCTTCCAATTCCGGATAAAACTCAGTCCACGGACGGCCGTATGTTTCGATGATTTCGCTCAACTGAGCCATGCGGCGAGCGGCGACAGTCCGCAGAAATTCATCTCTTGTCTCCGTTTTCATCCCTGCCGCTTCTTTCCAGACCGCACGCCCAGCCAGCACGCCGCTGGCGCCGGCCCTGCAGGCGATCTCCGTCTGTCGGGCGAATTGGTCGAAATTGACCCCAGCACTGAGCAGCACCCAGGGCGCCTGGCTGGCCTGGGAGAGCTCCGCGCACGCTTCCGCCCAGACCGCTTCATCCGGCTGATCATCGATGTTAATCGGAAACTCCGCCTTGAGGATGTCGACGCCCATGGGGGTTAGGCGGCGCCCCGTTTCTACCACCACCTGCCGCTTTTCAGCCGATGCCAGCTTTTTGACCGCCGGGTCCAGCGAAAAGGAGAGCGGCTCCAGGAAGAAAGGCATATCGGCCCTGGCGCACTCTTCACCCACCTGGGCGACAATCGCTTCTTGAGCGGCAGCGTTGGGGGCATCAGGATGGTAGTAGAGCAGCAGCTTGACCCCTTCGGCGCCGCTGCGAGCGATCTTCTCGACACTCCAACCGGGCAAGATCTGGCTCTGGCGGGCATGGGGATCGCCGGTGTAGCCGGTCTTTTCCACAGCCACCAGCAGGCCGCAGCCAGAAGCGATGGCGCCGTGTGCGATGGCAGGTGCCAGGCCGTATTCCGGGTCCAGCAAGATTCCGGTGGCATGGGCGGTCATCACTGACGTCAGGTGCAGCTTAAAGGCAGCCATTTCCTGGTAGCTGACGGTCTGCGGCGCCTCCGGATTCAGAGCGCGCTGCAAATTGCCCCGATGATCCAGGGCGAACATGACGATTTTGCCCTCAGCGCTGCTGCATTTCCGCAGCCGGTTGATTTTCCCGATAGTGACCATGCTGATTCTCCTCATCTATGACAATCTACAACCTCGGCCTCAAGATCGCAACCCTTTTGAGCGCCCATGCAGGAGGCTGCGCCAAGGCACGGCAGCAGGCATGTGCCGGGTTACCGGTCCACATGCCTGCTAATGTGAGCATTCTAACCCGCGGGGGACGGCCCACTCTACTTGTTCATATACTCCGGCAGATAGTCCTGCTGGGCAGCGGCCATCTCGTCGAACATGTCCCGGATCTCTTCCAAAGAGCATACTGCAGCGGTCAGCGGGTCGATCATCAAGGCATGGACTGCCGCTTCTCTGTCTTGTTCCATCACCGAGCGCACTGTCAGATCATGGAACGCCATATGGTTGTATACCAAAGAGGACAGGTGCGGCGGAAGGGCCCCGAAATGGGTGGGCTGGATCCCTTTGCGGTCTACCAGGCAGGCGACTTCAGCGACAGCATCTAGAGGCAGGTTGTCAATGAGATTGTCATTGGCCACGTTGCCGTAGATGACCGTAGGCACGTTGGTCTCGATAGCTTCCATGATATAGGACGCGTATTCCTCACCCCGGTAGAATTCAAACTCCTGCTCGCCAGCCAGATAGCCGCGCAGCTCAGCGGCGTTTTCTTCCACCCAACTGGGCCAGTTGTTAGCATAGAATCCGCTCTCGCCCAGATAGCCATCGCGCATGTATTTCTTCACCAGCTCCGGCCGTTTGCGGAACCAGGGCACGTACTCGGAGTCGTGGCCGCTGCCTTCAGTCATGAAAGCGCCCAGGTGACGCATCATCTCAAAGCGTGCCGGGTCTTTCTCGTACAGGTCGGCGTTCTCCGTCACCATCCGCTTCAGCTGGGGATACATGTCGATCCCCTGGTGCTCCAGCTTGGTGAACCAGGCCAGGTGGTTGACGCCAGCGGCACGCCAATCCAGCTCTTCATAGGGCAATCCCAGGTATTCGGCCAGTTGATGTGAGGTGTGCTGAATGGAGTGACACAGCCCAACGATGGGCAGCGACGAGGCGCGGATGCCGGCAAGAACGGTCAGCGACATCGGGTTGGTATAATTCATCACCAGGGCATCGGGGCTGAGCCGTTCAATGTCCGACACGATGTCCAGCCAGGCCGGCAGGGTCCGCAGCGCCTTAAACAAGCCCCCAGGGCCGATGGTGTCTCCAATACATTGGTCAACCCCGTATTTCAAAGGAATATCGTAGTCGTGACGCACATTTTCACGGCCGGCGACTTCAATCGTGTTGATTACGTAGTCGCTGTCAGCCATCACCATGGCCCGGTCTGTGCTGGCCAGCACGTCCCAGTCGCGGCCGGAACGTTTGATGAGGAACTCCGCCATCTGATGGGCCAGTTCCAAACGGCCAGGGTTGGTATCTACCAGCGCGAATGTTCCCGACTCCAACGATGGGGTCATCAAGATATCTTTCATCAGCTCGGTAGCGAACACCGCGCTGCCGGCACCAATAATGGTTACTTTACTCATTCAACATGCCTCCTAAATTGATCATCAATTTCAATCTGTCATACCTATGCGGGCCAGATCTTGCGCCCGCCGCCAGCGGCCGTTATGCGCGCTATCTGACCCAGTTCGTCTTCACTCAATGGGGGCAGCAAAGCGGCACCCAAGTTGTCCTGCAGCTGGGCCATCGTTTTCGCCCCGGGGATGACGGTGGTCACCGCCGGATGGGCTAAGGTGAACTGCAGCGCCAATTGGGCCAGGGTTCGCCCCTGGGCCAGCGGGCGCAGCGCATCGACTTTGGCCAAATCTTCAAAGAACACCTGCTGCTCATCGGGGTCGTCATGCCATCGCTGCCGGAAATCGCCCTCGACAAACCGGCTGTCCCGGCTGAACTTCCCAGCCAGAATCCCCATCGCCAGCGGGCCGCGGACGATAACGCCGATGTTGTTCTCCAGACAGTAAGGGAAAATCTCCGCTTCAGGGGTCCGGTTGAGGATACTGTAGTCGATCTGCAGGGCAGCACAGCCGCCGTCGGCGTTAAATGCCTTTAGGTATTCGAAATCGCTGGTACTGACCCCGTACGAACGGACCTTGCCAGCCTGCTGCAGCCGCTGGAACCCTTCAACAAAGACCTCCATATTCGGCTCGCGGAAGCTGATATGGCTTTGGATAAGATCCACATAGTCCGTTTCCAGCCGGCGCAGGTTGGTTTCCACCCCGGCAATGAGCTTGTCGACGGTGTTGTAGGCGGAGGTCTGGCGGTCGCCGTCGAACCCCTGCCAGCCGATCTTGGTGGCGACGATGAATTTGTCCCGCCGCCCCTTCATCGCCTTTGCCAGCAGTTCCTCACTGTGTCCACTGCCGTAAACATCGGCGGTGTCGAAGAAGGTAATGCCGGCATCCAGGGCGGCATCGATGGTATCCAACGAGTTCTGGTCCTCGGTAGGGCCCCAAGCGTCCCCGCCCATAGCCCACAAACCGATCCCCATGGCGGTCACATCAATGCCGCCCTGTTCGAATCTCCGTTTCTCCAAATCATGTCGTGTCACAGCAACCTCCCATTAGTTAAACCGATTTCTGAAGCAATACCTCAATCTGAGCCACCGTCGGGGCTCCTTCCATGGGCCCCTGCCGGGTAACTGCCAGAGCGCCGGCAGCATTGGCAAACCTGGCGACTTGCGTCATGGGCCAGCCAGCGTCTACCCCGTAAAGGCAGGCGGCATTGAAACAATCGCCAGCCCCAGTGGGATCGACTTCCACCACGCTGAACCCGGGCTGGTCAACCCGCCCCGACCGGCTGTAGATAGTACTGCCCGCCCCACCCCGTTTGAGGGCCAGAATCCGGTCCTTGCCAGCCAACAGCCGGCGAGCGGCCTCTTCCTCGTCTTCAGTTCCGGTTATGGCCAGCGCTTCTTCGACCGTCGGCAGCAGCAAATCAGCTTGTTCGATGAACGGGGCAAAGCATTCTTTGGCTTCGGCCAGCGGCATCAGCTCCGGGCGCAGATTGGGGTCAAAACTGAGCCGCCCTTGGTTCTTGCGGGTCAACGCCAGCGCCCGCCGGCATAGCGCCAGGCTTTGCGGGCTGAGAGCCAGGGCAGAGCCCGATATATGCAGCCATTTGACCTCATCGAAGTAGCTGTCGGCAACGGCAGACTCATCAACCAGGCCAGCGGCTGATTGGCGCAGATGAAAGACGAACTCCCGCTCGCCGCCTCGCTGGTAGGCGATGAAAGCGATGCCGGTGGTGGTTCCGGGGAGCCGCTGCACTTGGGAACAGTCCACCCCTTCCTGCTGCAGCCGGCGGTCCAGAAGCGTGCCGAAGGCATCCTCACCGATGCCGCTGACCATGCCGGTACGCATGCCCAGCCGGGCGGCTGCTACCGCGAAAATGGCCGGCGCGCCGCTGGCAAAGGGGCCTTGAAATACCCCTGCCTGATCCAGCGGCTGGCCCGGGCTGTCGCGCATGATTTCGACCAGTGATTCGCCTACAGAGATGACCTGCGGTTTCATCGGCCCAACCCTCTACTCAGCCGACGGCTTTCGGCCGGCGGTAACGAACACAAGCAGACTGATCAATAGCACGCCTACCACGATAAGAAAGGTGGTAGAGGCACCCAGCGATTGGTACATGACGCCGCCGGCAAAGCCGCCGATGGTACCTCCCAGGCCGAAGGTGACACCGGAGAGGACCCCCTGTACTGTCGCGCCCATTCCCTTGGGAGCGGACTCAGCGGCGAAAGCGACGGAGGCTGCCCACATGACGGAAAAGGAGATGCCGTGGAGCATGCCAGCGGGGATAACCACCCAGGGCGCGGTCATCAGGCCGTAAGCGGTCCCCCGGATCGCCCAGGCCAGCACCGCTGCTGCCAACATCCACTTTGTCCCCCAGCGGCGCAGCAGCTTGTCTGAGATAAGCCAGATGGGCAGTTCGCTGACCGTTGCCGCCGCCAGGGAAAGCCCCATCAAGCTTTTGCTGGCCCCCATTGATTCCATGTGCAGGAACAGGAAATTCATGTAGATCGACATGCTCGCGCCCTGAACGAGGACGATAAACAGAAACAGCTGCCACTGCCGTTGAGAAAGCAAGGTTCGCAGCCCGATCCATATCTTCTGTTCCGGGGGCAGTTGGTCCACCGGCAGCCGCAGGCAGACCACCATCAGCCCAGCCAGCAGAAGCAGATACGCCGCAAACGCGTAGCCCAACCCGTTGCGTTCGATCACGTACCCGGCGCCCAGCGCCACCACGCCCCAGCCGATCGCTCCCCATATGCGCAGACGTCCGTACGCCTCCCGCTGTTCACCCAGCATTCCCATGATCGTATTGTCAAGGATTGGGGCGACTGGGGCGATGAACAAGGCATACATGATCACAACTGGCACCATCCACGCGAAGGACTCTACCTGCGACAGCGCCAGGATTGACATCCATGCCCCAATAAGGGCCACAATCAGCAAAGCATGATGCCTTTGACTGGCATCAGCCGCGGCACCCCAAAACGAGGCGGCAATCAGCGTGATCAACGGTACGATGCCGGTCAAGAATCCTATCTGACTGCCAGATAGGCCCATCTCACTATAATGGAGCGTCAGAAACGGGATCAAGGATGCCGCGGCAGCATAGTAGAAGAAGTAAGCTGCCTTTCCCGGCAAGAGTTTTCGGTTATCTAGAATCATGTTAGTCGGGCTCAAAACCTGGATTGATACGCAGCCGCCCTAAGGAACGATCGGTTACGTAAGGGATATAGCCGCGGGCCCGGGCCCGAGTATAGCTGTCGGCGATTTGGTCAGGGCGGGAGCTGTAGTCCACCGTTAGGACCAGCTTGCCGTCAGCGACCCATTGATCCAGGATCTCCTCCCGCTCTGCCGTCCAGCCGGCAGGGCTGGCTTGATGGTCGCGGGGGTATCCGTAGTATAGGTCTTCGACTCCGATACCGGTCATTGCGTCTAGGAACTCAGGAAATTGGATGCCAAGCTCCTCGCCATTCTGGGGGAAAACACCGAAGCCAGGATGCTTCTCTCGGGCATATTGTGTGAAATCAAGAATGAACTGCACCATCTCTTCCGCCGCCGTCTGTCGATCTTCCCGTTCCTGGTAGTAGTAATACGCATCTACCCTGTCCAGATAGACACCATCGAATCCCAGCGCCAAGATCTGATCCAGGTAGCTGTCGGCTGATCCGTAGATGATCTGCTGCCACTCGGTATCCCAATATCGAACCCAGTAGTCGCCGGCCCATGTCTCGTCGCCGCTGTCCAGCCAATCGGGCGGGGTGCTGCCCCACTCAGGCTGCCAGTAGAAGCGGTAATTTTCCGCTTGACCAATGCTCATGTAGGCCAACAGCAGCTTGTCGCCCCCTGGACTCTTTTTTACAGCCGGGATCACATCTGGAGAACCCCCGGCCACGTCGACACTGGTGACCACCAAATCAAAGGCGCTTTGGCCGATGCGGTCGGGTTTTGGACGCTGAAGCTGGTAGAGGAAATCGTCAACCCGGTGCCACTCCTCTTCAGATGGAGCCGGCATTGTACCGCTGCTTGGCTGAGTGCAGGCTGCCAATAACAGCGTCATCAAACACCACACCCACCAACGCATATGGAACTCTCCTGCGCCAATACAATCAGCCGCCGGCGCACCTGGCCCTCGAACTGGGGACGGCAGGCTAAAACGCCGCCGGGTCGAGGAACACCACGGATGTCAGATTTCTGGGGTTATCTGGGTCATTGCCGCGGCTCACAGCCCGGTAAAATGCCAACAGTTGCAGAACCGGCAGGTAGAGAACGGGCAGCGCCCATCCGGCGATGTCCTGGTCCAGCGGTACTGGAAAGTCGCTCTCCAGGGAACAGTCCGCCGGCTCAAACGATACCGTCTTGCCGCCCATCTCCCGGATCTCGGTCAGCACCTTGCTTTCGTGTTGGTGTGCCTCACGGGAAAGCAGCCCAAGCACCAGCGTCTGCTGATTGACCATTGATTTCGGTCCATGGCGGAACTCCATGAAGTGATACCCTTCACTGTAGCTCAGGGACATCTCCTTCATTTTCAGCATCGTCTCATTAGCCAGCCCATATTGGGCGCCAGAGCCCAAGAAGTAGAAGCGCTCCAGCTGCGGTGATTCGCCCAATTCTTTGGCCATCGGTTCGAAGGACTTGATCAGCTGGCGGCCCAGCTCAGGAAGTCTGTCCAGGGCGTCCAGCGATTCGCCGGCAACAATCGCGGCAAACCCTTGAGCCAGGACCAGCATGCTGGCAAAAGATCGCGTTTGGGCAACGGAAA
>JAHEEY010000195.1 GCA_024640485.1 Chloroflexota bacterium
ATTCAGGAAGACACCTTCTGATTCCTGACCGACTCGGTAGGCGGCCAACCCAACCGTCCCAGGATGGTCCAGAATCCTTTGGAATGCCGGCATTGCTGGCTCGGGGATCAGCTCAACCGCTCTCTGCAGCGCCGTGCTGTCAGGTCGTAGACTGAAGGTTGAAGGCGGGCGTTCCAGTTGAATCGGCAGCAAGATACCGCAAGACGATGTGGGATTTTCAACCGCAATGGGCGTTGGCGATACGTACGGAGTTGGCGACGACCGGGCATTCTGCTCCGGCTCACTCTCATCTGATGCCGGCTCTGGCGTGCCCATTGGCGCTGGGGTTGTTGTCGGCATGAGCGTTGGTGTGATTCGCACCCCGGTAACGCCGCTGTCAAATGGCGCCAAAGTGCTGGACAGTCCTGACTGTGCAGATGGTCTTTCGCAGCTGGAGATCAGTACTGTAATAAGAGCCAACAAGAGGGGAGCGAGCGGGAGTCTAGAGAATTTCATGGGCAAGAGTGTCAATTCCTGGAAATAGTCACACGATCAGCGCTGCAAAGGCTTCATCTGCCGGCAGCTATGCGCGACCACTCAGGTTGGTTGATTGAGGTGCTGTGTTTCGCTTCCCTGACCATATCTTGGGAAATCACGCACCAAGAGGCAGGAAAATAGCGCCATTTAGAAGAATTTGTTCTTGGTTTCAACGCTACTACCACTGATCGGAGATCGTCCCCATCACCTTGCGGGTGACGGTGCGCGCGCCTGCTTCCTGCGCCTCGCGCCACTCTCTATCCTGATTGCAGCGGATGATACTGTTGCAAGCTTCTTCAGGTGAGTCTGCCACCAGCAGGAGGTCAAGATCTTGCGCCGAGATCTTTCCTTCTGCCAGCATCGTGCTCCTAATCCAATCCAGCAATCCGCCCCAGTAGGAGGAATCGTATAGGACAACCGGGAAATTCTGGACCTTTCCAGTTTGAATCAAGGTCAGTGATTCGAATAATTCGTCCATGGTGCCGAACCCGCCAGGGAAGATCACGAACCCCTGGGCGTATTTTACGAACATGGTCTTTCGGACGAAGAAGTAACGGAAATCAATTGGGACGTCAACAAATCGATTACTACCTTGTTCAAAGGGCAGTTCGATGTTGAGCCCGATGGAATCAACTCCAGCCGCTTTGGCACCCTCGTTGCCCGCCTGCATGATGCCGGGTCCTCCACCAGTGATAATGGCATATCCAGCTTCGCCCAAAAGCCGGGCGACCTCAACAGCGGCAAGATATTGGGGTTGATCAGCTTTGGTGCGCGCAGAGCCGAAGATGGTGATCGCGGGTCCAAGCTCAGCCAACGTATCAAAACCGTCAACAAATTCAGACATGATCCTCATGACACGCCATGGATCTGTGTGAGTGAAGGCACTACTCTCTTTGGTTGGTGCTGAGAGTAATTTCTCGTCTTCGGTAGACCTGCCGGCGACGATTTTCCTGGAAGGAATCACGATTCTTTTGGGCTTGACATCATTACGCAGTTTACTCATGGGGAATCCTTTTAATTAGCGCCATGTGGCTCCTGGCGTTTCAATACCACCAACGTGATGTCATCAAATTGGGGCGTGTCTCCGGTATGCTCAGAGATTGCTTTGATGATGCTGTCCTTGATTGCAGCCGCATCTTGCAGGCGAGAGGACTCAGCCGCAAACCTCAATCTGTCAACGCCAAACTCGTCAAAATCCTCGTTCATTGCTTCAGTGATGCCATCGGTGTATAGCAGGAGAATGTCGCCGGGCTCAATCATGACGTACTTGGACTCCACGTTGATTCTAGGCAAGACCCCCAGGGCCATGCCGGCACCGGTCAACTGCTGAGACTCACCGTTCTTACGAAGAAGCAGAGGCGGATTGTGCCCGCCGTTGGCATACGCAAAAATCCCGGAAGATGGGTTCCAGACACCGTAAAAGGCGGTCACAAAAAGATCTGAATGTGAATCGGCATCGATGATCTGATTGGCGCGCATTAGGGCATCGGCAGGATCGGAGCGAGTGTACGCCACCGTGCGGATAATGGTGCGTGAGAGCGCCATATACAGAGCAGCTGGTACGCCCTTGTCAGCCACATCCGCGATGACGATACTCCAATTGCCGTTGGGAAGCTGCACGAAATCGTAGAAGTCGCCGCTTACCTGCCTCGCCGCCTGCCAGAAACTGGCTACAGAAGAGCCTGGGATATCGGGATTCCCTTCCGGAATCAAGGATTTCTGGATTTCACGGGCAACGTCTAGCTCCTGCTCTAGCCTGCTTCGTTCTGCCCATTCCTTGTAGAGCTGGTCGTTGACAACCGCGGTTGCCGCTTGGTGGGCAATTCCGTTCAGAATATTCAGCCGGCGGGATGAGAAGGGCCGTCTTGTTTCAGGATCGGCGCCGACCATCAGAATTCCGACAACGCGTCCCCTGGCGTGAAGAGGAAAAGCGTGGGCCAAACTGGTATTTAGAACCTTCACCAGCCATGGGGGAAGCCTCAGTGAAAATGGTGGGGCGTGGTTGGCTGGAAATTCAGTGGGACTGGTTGCCAGCGACAGGAACTCATCGGTGTCAATGCCTTGTGCTTCCAGCAGTCCTCTGCCCATGGCGCTGAGGCCATGGCTAGGACCAAGCCGATAATGCTCTTGTTCTTCATCCCATATCAGCACCACTGCCGAGTGAACCCCAACTAGCATAGGAGCGAGGCGGACAATGATGTCCAAGATCTCGTTCAAGTCGATCAAGCTGTTGACCGCTTCCGCTACCTGCAGCAGCGCGGTATTTACCCAGGCTTCCTCCTGCTGGGCGATGCGCAGTCTAGCGCTTTCAATCGCCTGAGCAGTTTGTTTGGTGATATTTAGCAGCAGCTCATTCCGCTGCATGTTGGGTGAACCAAGGAGATTGCCAGATGCCTTGGGCGCTGACACTAATGGCCTTATAAACATGACGCCCAAGCTTACTTCTTTGGAGCTGATTGGGACAAGGGTCAGCGGGCCCATGCTCGACGCCCTATTCCCTGAGAAAATCGGCCAGGGAGGTTTTTGAGTAGTGGTGAGCATTTCCTGGCCCACATGAACGGCATCGAGCGGAGCCCAATCACCGATGGTCAATTGAGTTTGCCCAAAACTTTCGATTGTTGCCGTGTCGGTGCCGTAAAGGGCATGTCCTTGGTATTGGGTCATCTCTTCGTCCCAAAGCAGAATCCCGCAGAGGTCGGTCCCCAGCAACATGACCGTAAGTCGAGCGATGGTGTCGCATATCTCATCTAATCCAGGATTCATATCGAGGGATTCGGCAATTTGAAGCTGGGCCGTGGTCAACCACGCTTGTTCACGCTGCTGGTCCATCTGCCGCGCTTTGTGAATCGAAATGGCGACTTCAGCCGCAAGCGCCTCCAACGCCGTGATTTCAACTGGTGAGAATGCCCCAAGATCTTCGCTCTGTACGTCAAGCACACCAAGTATCTCATCATTGACGATGAGCGGGATGGCCAACTCAGACATGATGATATCACTGCTCTCGGGTAAGCCCGGTGCGGTGGCCAGGAAGCGTGCATCTTCAACTGTATTGTTGCTGACGATCCGCTGGCGGGTGGCGACCGCTGTTCCCACGATTCCCTGCCCAACGGTCAGCCGCAGATTGTGTTCCAGAAGTTCAGACGCGTTGGACGCTTGAATCAGCAGTTCTCCGGTTTCCGGTTCCAGGCAATAGATTGAGACCTGCTGAAAGCCAAAGGTGTTTTGGGTGAGCTGTACCACTTGCCGGAATATTCCTTCGCGATCGTCGACGGCGTTTATTTCCCGAGCAATCTTGCCCACCAATTCCAGCTGCCTTGCCCTGGTCTGGGCTTGTTGATACAGCTTGGCATTGGCAATGCCTGAGGCGGCTTGATTTGCCAAGATGGTCAGTCGGCGTAGGTCTTCCTCGTCGAAGCGGGCTACCTTTGGGCTTTGCGCCGCGATGCATCCCAAGACTTCCTCACCGCTGATCAACGGGATGAAAATCGCAGAGCGTGGCGTGGCATTGCTCACATACCTTGGTTTCGCCGGCAGGGAATCGAATTCTGAGATGAAATCCCTGACCAACAGAGCGCGTTTACTGTCCCTCACCCATCCGACAACACCGCTCTCATCTGATAGGTCAAAAATCCTTGGGGTCTCAACTCTTTCGCCATCAATCTTCCAGTAGAGTATGGCATATGCAGGGCCTTCAAACAGACCAACCTGGAACGTACGATTGTCGATAACCTTACCGGCTTCGTCGGCAATCAGTTCGCACAAGGCGTTGACATCAAGCACTGAGGCAGCTATTGCCCGACCGGCAACACTTAGGGCCTCAAGTTCTGCGATCCGCTCCAACAGCAATCGACGGGATAGGAATCGACGCCAAAGCACGATCATACTTAGCAGCAACGAGCCAACCAGGATGGCAAATGAAACAGACGGCCAAGAAAGGCCGCCTAATAGGTCGTCGCTAAACCACATGAGAGCTCCAAAGAGTCCGTTCCTTAAAAGGGATCAGTCCTTCTGAGAGATTACTTCACCGAGTGCCGCTTGGGCGGCATCAGTTGAGAGATAGATTTCAAAAACTTTCTCAAATCCAACCATCGTGAATATCTCTAGCAGGCGTTCGTTCAGGCCACATAACACCAGTTTGCCGTGAAGTTTCTTGGCCTGGCGCCAGCCGCTGACCAGGGAACGAAGGCCGCCGCTGTTTATGTAGGTTATCTTTGACAGATCAATGATGAAATACTGATTGCCCTGACTGAGTAGTGAGGCCAACTGTTGTTCAAACTGTGGGGTCAGGTTGTGATCCATGCGGCCTTGGGCCCCAATCAGCCAGTATTTTTCAGCCAGCTGCTGCTGCCATACATTCATGTTGCCTTCTCGGTTGGTATCCGCTTCTTCATGACCAGGATATTTCCTTTCTGCCGATCAAAGGTGAAATCAACCTCATCCATTAACTTGTGCATGAAGTGTAGGCCGAGTCCGCCAACTTTTAACTCCTGCAGGGGGCCGCTTGACCCGTTCGCGGTGTCCTGCGAAGGCATTGCCGGCTTTGGATCGAAGGGACTTCCATTGTCGCGGATTGTGACCACAAAATAACCGTTTTCGACACGCCAACTGGCTTCGATGTCGCCGAGGTCTTCGCCACCGTAGGCATGTTCGATGACATTTGTACAGGCTTCATCACAAGCAAGTTCAATCTGAAAGCGAGCGGACTCATCGAGACCGTTCTTTTCGGCGGCATCGGCGATGAATCCACAGATAAACTTGATATTCTCGAAGCGTCCGTTCGAGGTCAAGACGTTAAGTTCATTCATGGTTGAGTTCGGTGTTTGAAAATGAGAAGAGATGCAGTCCTGCGGCTGGTGTTGGAGGTGGGCGCTGCTGGGCCGCTGCGGAACATGCATTGGCAAGTCCCACCAAGGCACAGGACTTTCCTCCGGCAGTCTTCGATCAAACCACATTTATGATGCAGTGGTTCCAGGTTTAGGCCAACGCGATCACTGCCCATACGGCCAGCAGGTCCGCAGGCTAGAAACTGCCAACACCAGCGGTCTTGTCATCGAAGACCGAGAAGAGTGAGTCGAGACCCGCCAAAGCCAGAACTTCGGATACGCGCTTGGACACTTCCGCCAACCGAACTTCGCCCCGATTCTTCTTGCACTCTTTCAGAGCTGACACCATCGTACGAAGACCGGCACTGCTCATGTAATTAACACCTGAAAGTTCAAGCAAGATATTGTGTTGACCATTTTCCATAACGCCCTTAATGGCGTCATCAAACTCCGAAGCGTTGCTGCTGTCAATTCGACCGTCTACGGAGACCAGAACGACCCGCTTGAAATTCTGGAATGAGATGTTGAGATTTGAGTCAGGCATCAATCAAGTTCCTCCAAGGAAATAAGTATGGCTAATTCGCGAATTATACCACAATTAGCAGGCAGCCTTCCGCTGCCGACAAATAAGACGAGTGGTCTCTGAAATCACCCCAATCGGATGATGGGACGAGGCAGTTATCTTCACAAATAGGTGTCCTGCCTCCAGATGTTGTAAGATAGCCGCATGAATGACGAACTGACCAACCGTTTGAAGGCTGAAGGGCGTGCACTGGGTTTCAGCATGATAGGGGTGATTCCAGCGGCTCCAGGGCGTCGGCTGGATGCCTACCTGCGATGGCTGGCTTCAGGGTACAATGGCGAAATGGGCTATCTGGCCAGACCGGACCGGACAAGCAGACGCACAGATCTCAATGTCATACTGCCAGACGTTCAATCGCTCGTCTGCGTCGGCCTGGATTATTACCCTGGTCAGCTGCCCTCTGATGTTATTTCAGATCCCAGCAGAGGGAGAATCTCAAGCTATGCCTGGGGCCAAGATTATCACGATGTGATGACACCGCGATTGGCGGAACTGGCTTCGTGGTTGGAGAAAAACAGTGGGGCGCCCACAAGCAGCAAGGTGTATGTAGACACTGGGGCGATTCTAGAGCGTGATCATGCTGAATCTGCGGGCTTCGGTTTTACCGGAAAGAACACCATGTTGATCTCCCCTCGTGTGGGCAGCTGGTTCTTCTTGGGAGAGCTGCTGACTTCAGCACGGCTGCTGCCGGATACAATGAATTCTTCGATGCCCAACTGCGGTCGCTGCAGCCGCTGCCTGGACGCCTGCCCAACTGATGCATTCCCCTCTCCCTATATATTGGATGCCCGCCGCTGTATTTCCTACCTAACCATTGAACTAAAGGGATGGATACCACGGGCGCTGCGCCCGATGATGGGCAACTGGATTTACGGCTGTGATATCTGCCAGGTGGTGTGCCCATTCAATCGTTTCGCCAAACCGGTGGATGAGTCTGCCTTCAAAGCGGAGTCCTTGGATCGGGCAGCGCCGCGGTTGATAGAGATCCTGAGCTTGGACGATGACGGTTTCCAAGAGCGATTCAAGGGGAGTCCCATCAGACGGATCAAGCGAGATAGACTGGTGAGAAACGCCTGTGTTGCTGCCGGTAACTGGGGCGATCAAGAGGCAGCTCCGGCCCTGATTGAACTGCTCACCGATCAGTCACCTCTGGTGCGCGGCCATGCCGCCTGGGCGCTGCTTAAAATCGGAGGAGCCGATATTGAGCGGGCGATCGCTGCGGCACTTCGGTATGAGCCTGAGCCAACAGTAAGGCAAGAGATGGCCGCAAGTGACCTCTGAGGATCAAGGAGTGCCGGCAATGACACCTGTTGCCGGTACGCTTGCTGCCTATGGCTTATCGACGAACTCTCTAAGGGCCCGGATGTTGCTTGTTGGAGAGGTGATCATCGCCACGCAGCCCGTGCCTAACATGAGCCGACGCCCGGAGGCCGCGGAAACGGCTTCGCTTGCTTCAGCCAGCGCTCGCTCGGGCGTCTCCTGGTGCAAACTCCATCGTGACACCCCACCGCTGGCAGCCCCTTTGATCTGCTGCAGACCTTCAGCAATGGATACCGATGTTTCGCGATCATGCCAGTTCACAAACTGGACCGGATAATCAGCGACGGACCCGAACATGATGTCGGTGCCGTGGATATGGGTCATGTTCAGCCAAAGATCCTGCATCTCTGCCAGAAGCCGAAGGTCATAGGCCCGGCCGAAGGCAGCGAATTCATCACTGTTCATCAGCGGGTAGCGGGCTTGCTGGACCGCGTAAAACATGCCACTGATGCCGGTCTTCTTTGCTTCGTCCAAGTAGCGCAGCGTACTGGTCAGAATCGTCTCCAGCCCTCGATGGAAAGAGTCGGGATGGCTGCGCATGTGGCTCAAGATCTTTTCCGGTCCGGCAATATTCTTAGCCTGAGCCAAGGGGGAAAAAATCGTGCCCACCACCGGAACACTCTCGCCGGCAGCCGATACCACCATCCGGAGCGCCTCCAGCTGGGTTGCCAGCATCCCTTCGGCTGGGTCCAGCGGCTTCAGCCTCTCCCAATCCCCAGGCTCATTCACTGCTCGATGGGTGTATTCTCTGGTTCCTTCGATAGACCCTACCCAACGGTCTTTCACGCCCCAATCGGATATCGCGAAGCTGCTGGCTGGAGAGACCTTGATTAGGTCCCAATCATAATCTTGCTGCCACTTCAAATGTGAAGCCGCTAAGGAGTCGGACCGTTGATCGTCACCGGGCCAATGCCGCCAGATCGCGATCGGCGGTCTGTCCGGCAGTTCGCCGGCAATGGTGGCCTCTAGTCGTTTTCGCTTACTCCAATCTGGCATGTGCCCTCCAATTCTGTTGAGTTTCGTCCGCCGTCGGACGGATGTTATCAGCCTCTAGTTCAGCCAATCCATCAAGGAATCCCCAGACACTATTGAGCATCACAGCATAGTTGCCGGTAGGAAGAGGAGCTGCCGCCCTGTTGTGCCCTCATCGACCATGTGAATCCCAAGAACCCTGGATAACGGCAGCCGGCTGGACTTCTCATCAAAGATCCAGCCGGCCCACTA
>JAHEEY010000001.1 GCA_024640485.1 Chloroflexota bacterium
GTTGACGATGGTGGGGCTGACCGTGTGGTGCAGCAAGGGGTCCATGGTGCGCAGCTGTTCCCCTAATAAATCAAGGAGCCGGTCCGTTAGCGGCGGCTGAAGCAGGCCGCGGATTGCCAGGTTGGCTGGGAACGAGATCGCCGCCGCTATCGCCTCAAACATCATTCTGGCTGATGGGGTGACATGAACCGGAAGCCGTTGACTGTTCAGATGGCTCAAGACATGCCCCAACTTGCCCATGGTGCCGTCCCGCAGCGGCATGGAACCGTGCCCTCCCGGCCCGCTGAACGTAACCCGCAGGTGACAATATTGCTTCTCGGCCACCATGATGGGATAAAAGCGCTTGCCAACCATCTCCATGCTGAAGCCGCCAAATTCGCCCAGCGCGTAGCGCACCCCAGCGAACAGCTCAGGATGGGATTCCACCAGGTATTTGGCGCCGAAAGTCCCGGCGTTTTCCTCATCGCTGAGAATTGCCAGAATGATATCGCCTGGGGGGGTGATCCCTTCCGTCGCCATCCGCATGAATGCGGCGACCATCATGGCGATGCCTCCTTTCATATCCAAAGCTCCCCGGCCCCAAATGTAGCCGTCAACCAGATCTCCCTGGAAGGGGGGATGCTGCCACCGTTGGTTGGCGGTAGTTACCACGTCAACATGGCCCTGGAGCAGTAGGGGAGACGAGCGCCCGCGCCCCTGAATGCGGGCGACCAGGTTAGGACGGCTTTCGTCAAGTGCCAGGATAGTGGTTTCGATGCCGGCGCCTTGCAGCAGCTTGTTGATGTATTGGACGCACGCGGCTTCATTGCCTGGTGGGTTGGTGGTGTCAAAGCGGATCAGCTGCTGCAGAAGTTCACTGGGCTGCAGAGAGATGGGATCGATATTGGACATTGTTTGCTCCTACGGTTTAATCAATATGTCTCAAGAACCACCTACAAAATGACCTGGTCTGAAACACGCGGAAGCTCAATCGTTCCAAGAGAGTTGGGAAACAAGACCTTCAACCATCAAGATCGCCTGAAATCAAGTGAAAATGCAGGTGCGGGATTTCCTGAAACGGCCCGCCGTTGCAGATTAGGCGATAGCCTGCCTGTTGAAGGTTCAATTCTGCTACGATGCTTTGGACAGCTTGGAATAAATCAGTCAAAAAGTTGGTGTCGGCACCGCTGATATCCATCAGGCTGCCCAGCCGGCTTTTGGGAAGGAGCAAAATGTGAGTTGGATAGCTGGGCTGAGGGTGATGGAAAGCGACAAGGTTAGGCGTTTCGCGCAGTCGCTTTAAGGGGATGACAAAGCTCATGTGAGTTACTGTCCAGCTGATGAATCGCCGGCAGAGCGGTGAACGGGCCAACTGGAACAGCCATTGAAAGCTAATGAGATTTCTGACTGAAGGCCGGGATGTTCCGGTTCTAGGCCCCATGCTCGATATCTTCGACTCCAGTTGAAAATTGGTCGCCCATTTAATTGGCGCAATCTATTGGGCGCTGTGACGCCCGGTAGCGAAAGGTGCCAGGTTAAACAAGAGGCCATAGGGTTAGTTATCCAACCGTATGACCTCATAAATCATGATGATATACGCATTATGGGGCGGAAGCGCGTCCATGAGCGTGCTGCAATTAGGGACCGAACTGATCCAGTACCGGGGCGTAGTGGCAGCGGCAGCCTCTAGGGTGTGAACAGCCCTCCGCAGGGAGCTGGGGAACATCGTCAAATTCGTATGCGCCGGCGATAGCCTGGCATGCCGGGCAGCAGTCACGAGCGGCTAAAATCCTAACCTTCGTAGCTAGCCCCTCACGTATATTCTTCAAGGCAGCGCGTTGTTCTGCTAACTTGTCCACATTTCTCTCCTTTTCAGGTAATTTGCCGCCAGATTTTACCAGCAACTACCGAACAAGACACGCCATCTACGGTGCGGGTGAGGGTATCAGAAGATAATCCATGGACGGCAGCTCAACTTTGTTATAATTCAATCATGGAATCAACATCACAGATCTCATCTCAAATGCACATCGCCGAGTTGGGCCGGTTCATTTTAGCGGCTGAGCTGGCGACAATACGCCAGCATCAGGAGCCGTTGGCCCAGCAGGCTGACGTTATCGCGGTCCACGAGACCCGGAAAGCGATCCGGCAGATCTTCACCGCGATCAAGCTGTTTCACTCTTTCTTCGAGCCAGATGCCTTGAAGGCGCAGTTTGGACAATTGCGAAAGCTGATGCGCCGGCTGGGACGCAGCCGGGATATCTCTGTTTTTCTGCAAAAGTTAGCGATTTATACCGAGACCAACCCGCCGCTGCCGGCGCTGGAAGCGTATTGGCGGCAGCAGCTGGTTGTCGCTGATGAATCGCTTCAGGGGTACCTGGAAAAGCCGGAGCGTGCCGTACTGATGGATGATCTGGAGCGCTTTGTTCATACCCCCGGCGCTGGTGTGCCGGCATTGGCGGATCCATTTGCCCCAACGGCAGCCGGCTTGCTGCTGCCGTCTTTGATCTATGATCGGGTGGCTTCGGTGAGGGTCTTTGATGGGCAAATAGCAGGCGCCTCGCTGAAGCAGCTGCACCAGCTGCGGATTCAGGTTAAGGAGCTGCGCTACAGCCTGCGATTCTTCGACTTGATGTTGGGCGAAGAAATCGCGCCGTTATTGGAGACTTTGGAGCAAATGCAGGAACTGTTCGGCAATCTGAATGATGCCCGGGTATCGCTCGATCTGCTGGATGAAATGCCGGAGCATGACGGTGAAATCGCGGCCTATCGCGCCGCCAAGGAGGCTGAAATCAGACAGCTGATCGCAGCTATCCCATCGCTGTGGTCCAGCTTCAATTCTCCCGCCTGGCGTCAATCCCTGGCGGCGGTGTTGGCAACCCTCTAGAATACCATAGGACGGCGCACCTGGAATTTGGTGACGCTGATTGCGGGAGGTTAGCATGGGCTTTTTGAAAAAGCTTTTCAGTACAGGTAAGAGCAAGGAATACGTCGACACTCGCGGCCTATATTTCTACGCACAGTGTGACCAATGCGGCAGCCGGGTTCGAGTCCGGGCGGACAAGCAGAATGATTTGAATCGGGATGGCGAGGGCTTTGTCTGGCACAAGACTATTGTCGACAACCGCTGTTTCCGCCAGATGCCGGTGGTCGTCCACCTGGACGGAAACTATCGGGTGCGATCCCAAGAGATAGAAGGTGGGCAGTTCATTTCCAAAGAGCTTTACGAGCAGCCGGAAGCTGACTTACCGGCAGCCGGCGAATAACCAGGCGCCTTAAGGGCGCATATGTTCAGTAATGCGGCTGTCATTGGGTGTCTCGGGGAGCTGCCACCTAACCGGTTGCGACCGCTGCGAGTCGCAGAGGAAGTGAAATTACGATGAGTGATTCTGAAATTGTGATGTATAAGTCTAGCTACTGCGGGCACTCCTTGGCAGTGGAAAGCTTTCTGAAGCGGCGCCAAATCCCCGTCAAATTGATCAATATCGACGGTGATGTGGAAGCCCGGCAGACGGTGATGTCGATCAACAACGGGTTCGCCAGTGTGCCGACATTGATTTTCCCGGACGGCACCCATTTGACTGAGCCATCCTTTCGCCAGCTGCGGGCGAAGCTGAACCTGGAATCGGTTGGGTTAATTGATCGACTGCGGCGGATTTTTGGATCAAATTGATCGCGGTCGTAAATTCCCGGTGTGACCGGTCGCCGGGCGGCGCTCTGGCTAACGCCCCTTTGTTACCTAGGAGCCTTGATGTTACCCATTGTTCTCATCGCATTGGCATTCTTGACGGACCGGCTGTCCAAATGGTGGGCAGCTGATTTCTTTGCGGAACACGGCGATGTCACCATCAATCAGTTCCTGACCTTGAAGGAGACCTATAATCGAGGGGTCGCCTTTGGGATGTTTCAGGGCATCGGCCCCCTGGTGGGTTGGCTGACCATTGCCGTTCTGGTGGCCATGCTGGTCTATATTGCCAAGACACCCCGCCAAATGGTGCTGCTGCGCAGTGGTTTGAGTCTGATTGTAGGCGGCGCTCTGGGCAATCTGGTGGATCGGATCACGGTTGGCCAGGTATTGGATTTCATCCAAACCCCGCTCCGTTCGGGCATTTTCAACGGGGCCGATGTGATGATCAATCTGGGGATGGTGCTGGCGCTTGTAGGCAGCTTCCGGCAGCCGCGGGCTGACCTTGAGGAAGAACAAGTCGACTCGCTCGAGCCGCTCGCCCACACAGATGAGATCGAAGCCGAAACTGAATAGGCCATCAGGCCGCATCTTGGATAATCAGGTGGCGCAGGGAGTGGTCCAGTCAGCAGCGCGGTTTGTGGCAGCTGCCGAATTCATGCATACTAAGGTCGCTAAGCAGGGTTCATATTGAACCAACTTGGCGAATGACCATCGAAGGCGGTTGGTGGGGAGTGATCATTCTTTTCCATCTGCGGCGCAGTGAGGCAACATGACAGAGCTAGGATTTCTAGAAAATTTCGTACACAAGCAGGTCGACTTCAAATTCGCTGGGGAAAGGCTGCAGTTCTATCTGTCGCAATCTCTGTTCAGTAGTTTTGATATCGATGACGGCACCCGGCTGTTGTTGAAAAGCATCGCCAACCAGGTAAAGCTGGATGAAGTGAACACGCTGCTTGACATTGGCTGCGGGGTAGGAGCCATCGGCATCTGCCTGAAGAAAGCGAATCCCAAGATTGAGGCGGTATTCCAGGATAGGAACGCGTTGGCGCTGGCTTTCACTCGCCTGAACGCGCAGTTGAATCAGCTGGAGCCGGTGACGGTGCAGAGCAGTCTGGCTCTGGATGAAAGCGACGGCAAACAGTATGATCTTATCGTCTCTAACCTGCCGGGAAAGGCCGGCCCACCGGTGTTGAAGGCGATTTTGAGCCGGATCCCGGATCATCTGAGCGAGACCGGGGTGGCGGCGGTGGTCATTGTGAAGCCGTTGGCGCAATTGGTGGAAGAGACGCTGACAGAAAACGGCAGCGAGATCCTGCTGCAAGAAGACGGCAAGGGGTACGTCATTTTCCACTTCCGGCATGGGGAAACTCCGCATGAGCCGGAGGGCGCCCTGGACCCCTATTTGAGAGGCAGCTTCCCCTTCAAGTTTGGGAAGTCCACCATGGACCTGATTACCGCTTTTAATGTCCCGGAGTTCGACACCTTAGGATTTCACACCAATCTGGCCATCAACCTGATCAAGAATAAGCAGGTCCAGGGCAAGGTGCTGCTTTGGAATCCCGGCCAGGGCCACTTCCCGGTATACCTGGCCCATAAATTTGGGAAAGCGATCACTCAGTACACGGTGGCAAGCAGGGATCTGCTGAGCACAACAGTTACCCAGCTCAATTTGACCGCCCATGGTGTCCCCCAAGAGCAGATCCGATCAGCGCATCTGCCCCATGTTCTGGAAGTCGAAGGGCTATTTGACTTCATCGTCCTGTTCCCTGATATTGATCCCGGTGTTCCCTGGGAACAAGCTTTGCTGCAAGGCTGTCACCAGCTGTTGGCGCCTAAAGGGAGGCTGCTGGTGACCGCCAAGAGCGCGTTCATGTTCCGGCTGCTGCAAAGGCACCGCGGTTTCGGCATGGGGACCGATAAGAAACGGCATGGTTTCCGCTCGGCCATACTGAAGAAGGCGGGATGATCTGCTTGAGCGCAGATGCTTGCTGAGGATGGCGATCGCCGTTGCGCACCAAAACCCTGTGGATTAGAGAAGAATACCTGCAGGCCATATTGACCGGGCACAAACGCATTGAAGTGCGGGTTGGGTACAGCAATATCAACCGGCTGCAGGCCGGTGATCAGCTGTTGTTGAACGACAGACATCGTTATCGCGTCAAGCGTATCGGCCGGTATGCTGACTTCGCGGAGCTGCTAGACCGGGAGGAGCCATCCGCTATCGCCCCCGGCACCCCTGCCGGCGAGCTGCTGGCGAAGATGCGGGCCATCTACCCACCCGAAAAGGAATCTTTGGGTGTTGTCGCCCTGGAGATTGAACCCGTATGAGCCTGAATGTTCATCCGCTGAACAGCGCCGCCAGCGGCAAGTCGATGCCAAACCAGATCGATCTCACTGCCGGATATTGAGTCACACCCCTTCAACTTCGCCAATCTTGAAATCTTAATTCTTCGATGAGAAGATTGCGATGCACAGCCGCCGCATTGGGGAAGTCCCGAATATCGGATAAAATCATCCCCTTATGCGAGACTTAACTGTGGTTTGCCACGAACTCAACAAAGCTTTTTCAACAACACCGGTTGTCCAGAACGTGTCATTTGAACTGCGTTCTGGCGATATTTTGACCCTGCTTGGCCCCAGCGGCTGCGGCAAGACCACCACCCTGCGCCTTATCGCTGGATTTGAGCAGCTCGACAGCGGGCGTATCGATATCGCCGGTAAGGTGGTCGCCTCCGATCGCATCCACATGCCCCCAGAGAAACGGCGGGTCGGGATGGTTTTTCAGGATTATGCCATCTTTCCCCACCTGAATGTGGCCGGCAATGTCGCATTTGGTTTGGAGCGAGGAAAACAGGCGGCTCGGCAGGCGGAAGCGATGCTGGAAATGGTGGGGCTGCCAGGTTTGGGCCAGCAGATGCCCCATGAATTATCCGGTGGGCAGCAGCAGCGGGTGGCGTTGGCCAGAGCCCTGGCGTTGGATCCAGTCATTTTGCTGTTGGACGAGCCGTTCTCCAATTTGGATACCAGCCTGCGGGCGCAGGTTCGCAGAGAAGTGCGAGATCTCCTAAAGGAAAACGGGGCTACGGCGGTGTTTGTTACACATGATCAAGAGGAAGCGCTTTTCCTCGGCGATCAGATTGCGGTGATGAATGAAGGGGTCCTGGAGCAGGTAGGTACGCCGGTAGATCTATTCCACCGGCCGAAGACCCGGTTTGTGGCTGAATTCATGGGCCAGACCGATATCATCCCGGGACAGGTGACCGCAGATGGCGTAGAGACGGTGTTGGGTCTGCTGCCGCAGGCGCTGCCTCAACTGCTGGGGAAGCAGGTTGAGGTTGCCCTTCGGTCTGATGATGTTGGTTTGTTCGAAGATGACTCAGAACTGCCGGCTTGGCTGAATGGGAGCGCCAGAGACGCCACCGTCCTTTCCCGCCAGTTTATCGGGATCGCTTACATTTATGAAGTGGGGCTGGAAAATGGTTATCTGGTTCACAGCTGGCAGCCCCATACAGTCGACTTTCCCCCCGGGACAAAGGTGAAAGCCGCATTCCGCCACGATCACCCGCTGACCTGTTTCCTTGATGGGAAAGCAGCGTGGTAGCGATCTGGGGCAGATCCTGATCGATTTAATCTATCCTTCCTGGTCTGAGGTGATTTTAGGGGAGGGCGCTTTCCGCCGGTGATGGCGGCGCCTAGACGCAAAAAAAGCCCTGACACCAGGGCTTTTTCGATCGAGGTGATAAAGGCGACGACCGGATTCGAACCGGTGATGAAGGTTTTGCAGACCTCTGCCTTACCACTTGGCCACGTCGCCATAAACAACACCAGCAGGCTTTTCGGGGCCTGCCGATAAAAACAAGAGCGGGCGATGAGATTCGAACTCACGACCTTCTCCTTGGCAAGGAGACGTTCTACCGCTGAACTACACCCGCTTGTTAACCTAGCCATGATGGCTAATGCCAGGACCCAGACTCGAACTGGGGACACCTGCATTTTCAGTGCAGTGCTCTACCAACTGAGCTATCCCGGCGAGGGGCATTACCCACTCCAAGACAACGGAGATTCTATCCAAATGGGCGCTGAATGTCAAATATTCTAATTATCGAAACCGCCTCCTCGGTCATATCTCGCCAGCTTTCAACTGCTTCACTATAATCTTTGGAGGGATCAACGAGCTGCGTTCGCCGCCATACGCTGCGAACCTCCTTGAACCTTGGTTCCCTTGAACGAATACAACTGAAGTTAGGGCAGAAGATCAGCGATGATTGAGCTAAAACGATTGCAGAAAGTAGTCGACCACCGTACGGTTCTCGACATCGATTCAGTCTTGGTAGCTGATGGCGAAATCGCAGCTGTGGTTGGTCCTGCCGGGAGCGGCAAGCGGGCGCTGCTGGACCTGCTTATCGGACGGGCAAGTCCAACGGTTGGCGCGGTGAGTTTCGACAGCCTGAATCCGGCTGAAGACAAGGGGGCATTCAGCCAGCGCGTGGGTGTGGTCTTCGCTGAAGACACCTTGTATCGACGTCAGTCTGCCAAAGGGAACCTCCGGTTTCTCTGCCGGCTGAGAGGGCTGCCTGAGACGCGGGTTCAAGAAGTGCTGGCTCAGGTCGGGCTGGCAGATCACGGTAGTGAGAAGGCGGAGAAGCTGCCCACAGGACTTTCGCGGCGGCTGGCGTTCGGATGCGCCATTCTGCATCAACCCGACACCTTGATTGTGGTGGAGCCATTCCGCAGATGTGATGATACCAGCATCAGCTTGTTGGGCGGCTTGATGCGGCAGCTGGCCGATGAAGGCAAGAGCCTGCTTATCTTGGCGGACAACAACGCCAACCTCGTTTCCCTCTGCGACACGATCTATTCCTTGGAGCAGGGGCGTATCGTCGATGTGCGCAAGCCGGCAGAAGAGGAAGCGTCTGTCATGCCTTTCAAAATCCCGGTTCGTTTGGAGGGCAGTATCGCCCTGGTGAACCCGGCTGACATATTGTACGCGCTGACGCAAGATGGGCGCACCTATCTGCAGACCAGTGACGAGCGGCTGCCTACGCAGTACACCATGGCCGAATTGGAGGAACGGCTTTCCCGCCGCGGCTTTTTCCGGGCGCACCGAGGCTACCTGGTCAACCTCCAGCATGTCAAAGAGGTCATCCCTTATACCCGCAGCAGTTTCAGCTTGAAGCTGAATGACGCCGATGAGACCAAGATCCCCTTAAGTAAAGAAGCGGCCCGGGAGCTGCGAGATCTACTGGGTTATTAATCCTCTGCGCCTACCGCCATCGGAGCCACCGCTTCCCCTCTATCCTGGACGAGCTGTTGTTCCGTCGCCACGATGTCCCCGACAGCCCAGCTGGTACCATTCGCCCTTGTTCTGGCACTTCTTAACCCGATCTCAGCACCTTCCGGCGGGTTTTTGATGAAAAGCTGCCGGCTCCACTTTATACTGTACATATGAGTGATGCGGCTAAATGCCCGGCCGAAACTACAGCCTTCGCAGCCATCTGGCGGATCTAGCCGGCAGCAGAGAATAACGAGCATTAGCCGGGTAAGATTGGGAGTCAACCATGTATGCCATAGAGGTGCGAAACCTAACCCGACGATATCAGGATACCCTGGCGGTGGACGATATCTCCTTCAGTGTGGATCCGGGTGAGATCTTCGGCTTTCTGGGACCCAACGGCGCCGGGAAATCGACTACTATCAAGGTTCTCACCGGGCAGCTTCGCCCTACTTCAGGCAGCGCCACGGTAATGGGGTGTGATGTGGTCTCGGGGCGCCAGCAGCTGAAGCCTCAGATTGGAGTTGTTTTCGAGCACCAGAACATCTACGAACGAGAGTCAGCTCAAGGCAATCTGCGGTTTTACGCGCGCCTCTACGGCGTTGATAGGTCCAGGGTCCAAGCAGTGCTCTCTCAAGTGGGCTTGACCGAACGGGCCCGCGAGAAGAGCAAGAATTACTCCAACGGGATGAAGCAGCGGCTGCTGATCGCCCGGGCGCTGCTCCACCAGCCGGCGCTGCTGTTTCTCGATGAACCCACCCGGGGGCTAGACCCTAATGTGGCCCGAGAGATCCGGGCGATCATCTCTGATCTGGCGGATCTGGGGGTCACGGTGTTCTTGACCACCCATTACATGGAAGAGGCGGAGCAGTTGTGTGATCGGGTCGCTATCATTGATCAAGGGCGGGTGGTGGCGCTGGGTACGGTTGAGCAGCTCAAAGCTGAACATGCTCAAGACGGCTGTGCCAATCTGGAGGATCTATTTGTGCATCTGACCGGCCGTCATCTGGGCCAGGATCATTGAACCGATGCCGCTGCTGCCCATGGCACAGCCGGTAAGGGCGGCAGCTAGCGATGGGCGGGGCAGCTTTAAGCTGCCGAACATGTGGATTTTGAAGTAGGTAGGCGCGAAAATGAACAGAAGCTTTAGGAACGCCACCAGGCGGCGGCAAATAATTTTGGCAGTGGCAGCCAAGGATATTGTGGACGCGCTGAAAAACAAGACGATCATGACCATGATGATCGGGCTGGCCTTGACAATGCTTGCCAGTCAAGGGCTGCCCTTGTTGCTGAAGCTGAATCCGGTGACCAGGGTCGTGGTCTATGACCCAACTGGTTCCAGCTTGATGGAACAGCTGAAAGGGCGCGATCAATTTCGGCTGATCCAGGCAAAGTCTCTGGAAGAGATGGAAATAAGGATAACGGAAGCCAGTGAAGTGATGATCGGGGTCGCTTTCCCATCTGACATCGACGAGATGGTAGAGCATGGGGATGAGCTGGTGCTGGAAAGCTATCTGGTCCATTGGTCCAGCCGTTCAAAGCGTCAGGCAGTATCCGAATTTCTCAAGGGACAGCTGCTGGGGGTGATAGATCCGCCGGCAGCGGTCCAGCTCCGTGAGAATATCCTCTATCCCCAGCCAGATGCCAGTGGGCGGCCGTTTGTGGTGTCGATGAGCCTCGTCATGGTCATCGTTATGGTGGGCGGCCTGTTGGTGCCCTACTTGATGATGGACGAGAAAGAGAGCCATACGATGGAGACGCTGTTGGTATCTCCGGCTAGCTACAGCCAAGTCGTGATGGGGAAATCAATAGCCGGTGCTTTCTACTGTATCTGCGGCGTGGCGGTGATGTTGGCTTTCTATCATGCCATGGTTCATTCGTGGTGGCTGGCGATATTGGCGGTCATTGGCGGCGCCCTGTTCTCGGTCACCATCGGGCTGCTTATGGGCACGCTGTTCAACAACCCCGCATCGATGAATCTGTGGTTGGGGGTGCTGCTGGTACTGCTGCTGTCGCCGGTATTCCTGGTAGATACGATGGGGCCCTTGTCGCCATCGCTATTGAAGAGCGCCCTGCCGTACTTCCCCACAGCAGCAGTGGCAGAGATGCTGCGGGCTTCTTTTTCCAGCGGCATTTCAGCAGATATGATCTTGCGAAATGTGGTGGTGGTGGCGGTCAGCAATGCGCTGCTCTTTGTCCTGGTCGTTTGGCGGGTCCGCCAGATGGATAGGTAGCGCGCTGCCTGAGTTAGGAACGATTGTACGGCGGCTGCCGTAAGGGTGTGGGCATCAGCCGCTGATATGTAAGGGATTGTTAAAATGAACGGTATTAGAATACTACCTATCCAGAATGCTCGAATCGTCTGGGCTATTGCCGCAAAAGATCTTGTCGATGGCTTTCAGAACCGGACCATATTGAGCGGCATCGCTACGGTGCTCTTTTTGATGTCGTTGTACCATTGGTTTCCCAAGCTCTATAAATCAGACCACATCGACGTTGTCGCTTTCGATGCCGGCGGGTCACAGCTGGCAGATGAGATGGCGGATGATCCCGGCTTCAGATTGTGGCTGGCGAATTCCGAGCAGGAATTGCGGGCATTGATGGGAGAGGGTGATGCCGGCGAGATCGGCATCGTGATCCCGGCAGACAGTGATCAGCGGATGAATGGCGACGAGATTATCGAGCTGCAAGGGCACGTCCTTTGGGACAGCCGGCACAACGCGGATCAGTTGGCACTGGATCTCGAACAAAGGCTGACAGAGCTGAGCGGCCATCCAGTGAGGCTGAAGCTGGGCAGTCCGGTGTACCTGCAGACCGGGGCCATGGGAACGGTGAGGTTCATCGCTGTCTCACTGGTGATTACCACATTTTTCACCGGCGTGCTGATCATTCCCAATCTGATGTTCGAAGAAAAGGAACGAAAGACCCTGGAGACACTCCTGATATCACCGGCAAGCATCAGGCAGGTGGTATTTGGAAAGGCATTGGCGGGCACTTTGCTTTGCCTGCTGATGACCGCCGTGGCAGTTGCTTTCAGCTGGCGCTATGTAGTTAGCTGGGGCTTGACCCTGGCGGCCACAGTCAGCGGAATCCTATTCGCCGTTGCCTTGGGCCTGGCGATGGGGATCTTTCTAGAAAATAAACAGCAGGCAAACAGCTGGATGCTCATATTGGGCAATATCCTGCTGGTGCCAGTATTCCTGTCGGCCATGGATCCGATTCTGCCCCAGGTGGTTCGGGAGATCCTTCCCTGGACGCCGATGGTTTCGCAGGCGCTGCTGTTCCGGTACGGATTTGCCGGCAGCGCGGCGGCTGGGCAGATCTGGCCGGCGCTGTCGATCGTCTTGGTAGGGGCTTTGATTTTGCTGGCGCTGGTCGGCTGGAAAGTGAATCGTATCAGCTGGTAGGCAGTTGGAGAAGCAGATGAGGACATGGCTTTGAAGAAGGCGTTTCATGAACTGACCAGCCGGGGCAAAGCCGGCCGATTGCGGCTAATGGCCCGCAAGGCGCTAGAGCAATACGATTTGAAGGTCAGCCGGATCAGGTTGATCAGCAACGATATGAACGGCATTTTCCGGATCGACACCCACGGAGGCGCCAAATACATCCTGCGGGTGGCGCTGCCAGCCGGTGGGCACAGCGTAGCTAATCTGCGCTCTGAGATGATCTGGCTGCAGGCGCTGGCGCAGGACACGCAGCTGAGCATACCGCAGCCCCTGGCTGCCCGAGATGGACGGTGGGTCATCGAGGTGGCTGTCGAGGGGGTTCCAGAGCCGAGACTCTGTATGATTTTTGGCTGGGTGCCCGGCGGAGACCTGGCCAACCATATCAGCGTGGTTAACATGACCAAACTTGGCCGGCTGTCAGCTGAGCTCCACGTTCACGCGGCCGGCTTTGAGTCCCCGCCTTCATTCGATATTCTGCGCTTTGACAAGGTGTTCCCTTTCCCTGAGCCGGTGGTGCTGTTCGACGACGCTCACAGCCATCTTTTTCCGGACGGCCGGCGGGAAATCTACCGTCAGGCGGTCGACTGGGCTCAATCGGCTATCGACGCCCTGCAGGCGGCTGGGGAGCCGATGCGGGTCATTCATGGAGATCTTCATCAGTGGAATGTGCGCTGGTATCGGGGGCTGCTCTCGCCCATTGATTTCGAGGATATGATGTGGGGCTGGCCGGTACAAGACATCGCTGTCACTCTCTATCACTTGTGGCAGCACCCCCAGTACCCGGCGCTCCGGCAGGCGTTTCAGAGAGGATATCAGACTCACAGCCTCTGGCCCGAGCGGTACCCGGGGGAGATTGATGCATTTATTGCCGCCAGAGCCGCCGGGATGGTCAATTTTGTGATTCAGAACAACGATCCGGCATGGGAAATCGACTTGGTTGAATATAGTGAGAAAGCTGCGCGGCAGCTGCGCGCCCTTTTAGACCAGCGTCATTGATCCTGCATCGTTTCGGCGCGTCCTAGACCGTATCCTTCACCTTAGCTTCAACCAAGCCGCCGCCCACCAAGGGGAACGAAGGAGTATGCGATGATAAAGAATATACGGCGCTGCCTTCTCTTGATTTGGCTGTTGATGTTTACTATCGGCTGCCAGGAGGCGGCTAAGGAGCCGCCCGACTATTGGCCGACGGACGGCTGGCGGACAACTTCCCCGGAAGAACAGGGAGTCAGGTCAGAGATTCTGGCCGATATGCTGGCGCTGGTCCAGGCGGAAGCGTATGCTATTGACAGCATCATGGTCGTGCGCAACGGCTATGTGGTGTTGGATACCACCATCTACCCATTCCTCCAGGGTTCCAGACACATTATCTATTCCTGCACCAAAAGCGTGGTATCCGCTTTGGTAGGTATCGCCATCGACCAAGGCGCTATCGACGGCGTGCAGCAGCCGGTGACGGCCTTCTTCCCAGAGCTGGCCATCGAGAATTTTGACTCCCAGAAGCAGGAGATGACCCTTGAAGATCTGCTGACCATGCGCAGCGGGCTGGCTTGCCGCGATTCTTACCTGTACCGGTGGCAGGGGCTGCGTGAAATGGAGCAGAGTGAAGATTGGGTGGCCCACGTCCTGAGTCTGCCGATGGTAGAGGCCCCAGGCAGCCGCTTTGAATACTGCAACGGCGCCTCCTTCTTGCTGTCAGCCATTCTTCAGGAAACCACAGACCAGACCGCTTTGGCGTATGCTCAAGAAAACCTGTTCGGCCCGCTAGGGATCGAAGATGTGGACTGGAAAGCCAATCCTCAGGGGATAAATATCGGCTGGAGTGATCTGTACATGAGGCCCGACGACATGGCCAAAATCGGATTACTCTATCTTCATGAAGGGCAGTGGGACGGCGAACAGATTATCTCGGCCGGCTGGATTCGGGATTCTACCCGATCCTATGTTGACGCCACCCTGCAGGATGGGTATGGTTATCAATGGTGGGTGAGCGACAGCGGTGTCTATATGGCCTTGGGCTATGCCGGACAGTTCATTTTCGTTGTGCCGCAGAAAGGGATGGTGGTGGTGTTCACCAGCGATTTGCCAGAGGATCAGTTTGCTGTCCCCCTGGGGCTGCTCAGCCAATATATTATCCCGGCAGCTGATTCACCCTCTCCCTTAGCGGCTGATCCGCAGAGCCAGGAAGCGCTTCAGACGCTGACTGTCTCATTGAGGGAGCCGTAGGGTCCACGCTGCCGTGAAAAGCCGCAACCCAGGAGGATTGGGCTGCGTATAGATGCAAGAAGCTGTAAGGTCTGAGCGGGGAGCAGACAGAGGGGGCACCTTGAGCAATACGCGTACCCTGGCTAGAAACATCAACTGAATGAGCCAGGCGGAAATACATCAGGAGAGAAGTAGATGCATACAGTAGAGGTTTCACATCTTGCCAAGCGGTTTGGTGATATCGAAGCGGTGGTGGATGTCTCCTTTGCCATCGAACCCGGCGAGATATTTGGCATGCTAGGACCTAACGGCGCCGGGAAAACCACCACGATTCGGATGATGATGGACATTTTTAAGCCCGATGCCGGCAGCATCAGTGTGTTAGGCGGCCCGCTAGATCTACCGAAAAAGCGGCGGATCGGCTACCTGCCGGAAGAAAGGGGGCTCTATAAAGATCAGAAGCTCGGCGCTACATTGACTTACCTGGCGATGCTGAAAGGGCTGGATCAGAAGACCGCTGAAGGTCGTTTGGGACAATGGCTGGAACGTTTCGACTTGACTGATTACCGTCAGAAGAAGGTAGAAGAGCTGAGCAAGGGGATGCAGCAGAAGGCCCAGATTATCGCCACTTTGCTGCATGAGCCCGATTTGATCGTCATCGATGAGCCGTTTTCGGGGCTTGATCCCGTCAATACCCGGTTGGTCAAACGCATCTTTGAAGAGCAAAGGGATGCTGGCAGGTCCATCATTATGTCCACTCATCAGATGTATCAGGTCGAGGCTCTGTGCAACCGGATTGTGCTGATCAATGAAGGACGCTCTGTGCTTTACGGCCGGGTGGAAGAGATCAAGCGCAATTTCGCCGGCAATGCGGTGGAGCTGAAAGGGCAGGGGGATTTCACTGAAATCCCTGGCGTTCTGGAGACACGGCAGCTGAATGGCAGCTGGCATCTGGCCCTGGAAATCGGGGCAGATCCTCAGGATGTGTTTCGTGCTTTGGCCAACCGTGACGGGGTAAAGATCGATCGTTTCGAGCTGGCGGAGCCATCACTCGATGATATCTTCATCAGCGTCGTGCAAGACGGCAATCACGGATCGGAGGCGGGGCATGTCTAACTTCTGGTTGGTGGCCAAGCATGAATACCGCAATGTGGTCATGCGCCGGGGCTTTGTGATCGGTACCGCCGCCGTCCCTTTGGGGCTGGCGCTGTTGATTGGTATGGTCATTCTGGTTGAGAGATCGAGCGAAAACCGGCTGCCGATAGGATATGTGGATCAGGTTGGATTCCTGGACGAGAATGCGCAGCCGGCTGCCGCCGATGACGAAGAGCGGATTGAAATACAGGCGTTCGCGGATGAAGCCAGCGGTGTCCAAGCGCTGGAGCAGGAGGAGATCCAGGTACTATTTGTCTTCCCTCCCGATTACCCGGAAACGGTAAAAACAGAGCTGTACTACTTGGAGAAGCCCCCCAGCAATGACGTCTGGCGCGAATTCGACGATTTCGTACGGCTCAATCTGGTGCGCGGACTGCCAGAGGATGTGGCCTACCGCATGCTGGAAGGGACTAATGTGGTTGTCTATGACACTGCCAGTGACCGGGAGTTTAGTGAAAGCAGTATTATCAATGTTATCTTGCCCATGGTAGCCAGTTTCTTCTTCTTCTTCGCCACCATGTCGGCTGCCGGCTACCTGTTGGGGGTGATCGCCACCGAAAAAGAGAACCGGATGATGGAAACGCTGCTGACATCGCTGACACCGGGACAGCTGATCGGGGGCAAGGCGCTTGGATTATTATCGGCGACGCTAACCCAACTAACCGTCCATATCGTTACCGCGCTGCTGGCCCTGAAATTTGCTTCACCGGTCATCGAAGCGTTGCAGAAAGCGGTGATCCCCTGGGAATATCTGGGACTGTTAGCCCTGTTTTTCTTCCCGGCATACACGCTGGTTGCGGCGGTGATGGTTGCCATCGGCAGCGCCGCTGTTGAGATGCAGCAGGCACAGCAAGTCTCCGGCATCGTCAACCTCTTTTTCATCGCGCCGTTCTTTTTGGTCGCGCTGCTCTTTTCCAACCCGAATCACCCGATCATTGTCTTTATGACCTTATTCCCGACTACCGCCTTCCTGACGGTTTCACTCCGTTGGGGGCTGGGGTCTATCCCGACGTGGCAGTTAGGCTTGAGCTGGGTCATTCTGGTCGGATCGACCGCGTTTATGATTTGGGCGGCTGCCCGGATCTTTCGGGCTGGTATGCTGCGCTACGGTCAGCCGCTGACCTTTAAGGGCGCCCTGGCATCGCTTCGCAACCAATAGGATGGATAGCATGAGAACGATTTGGTTGGTCATAAAACATGAGATTTATACGACGCTTAGAAAGCGCTCTTTCTGGGTGATGACGTTTATCATGCCGGCGATTCTGCTGGCCTTTAATACCTATGCGGTGATTCAGGACAGCGATATTGGCGGATCTGAGGAGAGTGAAGCAGAGTCAGGCCCTGCCAGTTTGCCTGCTATTGGCCTTGTAGATGACGCTGGCTTGCTCAAAGAGATGCCGGAAAGCTTTCCCCAGGACCTGTTTACCCCCTTCGCGGACGAAGCAGCTGCTATGTCGGCGTTGGAAGCCGGTGATCTGGAACAGATAGTCCACGTCCCTGCTGATTACTTAGCGACTGGCGAGATCCTGGTCTATGATCAAGAGTTCAAGCTCATGAGCAGCGGTGACGATATGGGTATCGCTTTTGGCAGCAGCAGTGACTGGGTGCTGCCCTATCTGATCAACTACAACTTGAGCGGGGACGAGTCGCTAACCGTAAAGCTGCGCAATCCTACCCCAGGCAGCATTGCCGAGCATCATGTGGTCCGGCCTACGGCAGATGCGATTGAGGGGGATGAGCGGGTGATGGCGGAGATCATCGCCAGGGCGATGCCTTACATCTACTACTTCATCTTGATTATCAGCAGCGGCTATATGCTGACCAGCGTCACGGCCGAGAAGGAAAACCGCACAGTAGAAGTGCTCCTGCTCAGCCTTAATCCCCGCCAGCTGATGCTGGGCAAGATCATCGGGTTGACCGTTGTCGTCCTGGTGCAGATGTCCGTCTGGTTTGCCGGCGGCGCGCTGACAGTGGGGCAGAGCTCCAGCTTGTTGAATATCTCGGCCTTTGATTTTCCGCCAGGATTCTTTATTTGGGCGACGCTCTTTATGCTCGGAGGCTATCTGCTCTATGCCTCGGTGATGGCTGCGGTTGGGGCAATCGCCAATACGGCCCGCGAAGGCAATCAAATCACCTGGATTCTGATTCTGCCGCTGATGCCCACATTGATGTTTGCCGACAAATTCTTGACTGAACCTAACGGAACGCTTTCCATGGTGCTCAGTATGTTTCCCTTCAGCGCGCCCAGTGCTATGGTGACCCGATTGGCCGTCGCTGATGTGCCCTTGTGGCAGCTGGGAGTCAGCCTCGGAGGATTGGCGCTGACGGCGTATCTGATGATCATGCTGGCCAGCCGTTTCTTCCGTCCGCACCACCTGCTGTCAAAATCCAAATTCAACTGGCGCCGATTTGCTGCCGCCCTGCGTGGTTAGGGTCTGACACCGGTTCTCGCCAACACAAAAAAGGTCACCTTAATGGTGACCTCTTTTGTTTTATAGAAGGCTATTCTGCTGATGATTGGGGCTAGCCGCAGCCTCCGCTGGTGGGCGCCCGCTTCAGTTCTAGCTCCACTTTGGGAACAAAGTTCAATTCGAACTGGTGAGGATCTGGTTCCGCGGCCGCGTGCCGGGAGCCCAGGGCGGCGTCAAACGCAAATTGGAGCTGGTCTTGCCCCGCCGCCGTGACCGCATATTGGGCCTTGAATTCGTCGCCGGCAAATTGATCCAGCCAGCCGTTGATGCCGCCGCCCAGGATATAGACATTGGGCACGCTCTCAGCCTGCAGCGTCTTCCACGCCTCGGTTGCGGCAGCTTCATCATTACTCATGACGATGAAGACAGCATTAGCTGGTTCCATGTGCAGATCCGCGATGACATTGGGGAGTTCTGCCTGGGGGACATTCTTGGCATCCAGGATGTGGAACAGGTTGAAGTTGGCCTCATCCCGGACGTCGATCATCATTGGTTTGAGCTTGGTATCATGCAGCAGTTCCAGCAGCTCGCCGGGATCAATCTGTACCGCTCGTTCTGACAGAATTTCGCTCTTTTCAGCGGCGATGGTTTGCCAGCGGTCTTCGGTGGTCGGTTGGCCAACGGCGATCAGGGCGATGGAAACGATCACCAGCGCGCCAGCGGCGCCATAACGCCATTTAGGCGCTTTCTTGGGTTCCATGCCGCCAAAAATCCGTTCCAGCTGTTCCGATCCCCAGAACATGAATAGGGCCATGAGAACGACCAGCAGTACGACCGTGCCGGTCTCCAAACCTAGCCAGTCGGGAAGGGTGAAGCGGCCCATATAGGAGGAGTTCCAGAAGCCTTCGAAATTGCTGACAGTTTCGCCGAACATGAAGACGCCGAACAGTACCCCCAGGGTAAAGAAAATGCCGTCGATTTTGGCAGTCGCCACTGCGACCAGCGAAGTGCCGGGGCAGAAACCGCCGATGATGAACCCGGCGCCCATGATGAGTCCGCCGACGATTCCTGGCCAGAGGTAGGTCGGGTTAACCCAGACCAGGTTGTAGTCCAGCAGCCCCAAGGAAGAAGCGGTGAAGATGAGGACCATGGCCACAATGATGCCGGTGAACATGACTTTCAGGACGGTCATGTCTTTGAAGTAGAATTGAGCCGCCAGTTTGCGGGAATTGCCGAAACCAGCGATTTCCAGAGCGTAGCCGAAGGCGACGCCGATCAGCGCGAATACGACGTAGGCGCCCCAGTGTCCCAGCAGTTCGCTTAAGGGTAAAGGAAACGTTGTCATAATTTTCTCTCTCCTGCAGTAGGTCGGTCACAGACGGGCGGGCAGCCGATCTGCAAACAGCCAATGCGTGGGTTTAGTTCCAGAATTTCCGGACGAAATAGGCCAGGGCGTAGGCGCCGCCGAATACGGCGAACATAAATGCCCAACTGCCAACGGACAACACGGAGCCTCCAGACAAAGCTTGACCAGAGGTGCATCCGCGGGCGAAGCGAGCGCCGTACCCCATCAGGCCGCCGCCGATGAAGGCGGTGAGCCAGCGGGTGCGGGTGCTGATTTGGGGCCCTTTATTCGTTTCCAATTTGACGCGGCCGTTTATCAAGCCTGAGATGAAACCGCCGACAATAGTGCCGGCTGTCAGGAAGACAATCCAGCTGTCCAGGGGGTTTCTCTCACCGCCGGCCATTTCCAGCAGATAAGGAACGCGATCAACATGCCCCGGAGCTACCAGGTCTTCGAAGAAGACCACAAACCGGTTCAGGCCGCCGGACGCGCCCAGGCCGCTGCCGGTTATAAAGAAAGCCAGGAACAGGACCACGCCCAGCATAATGCCGGCGGCATACGGGTTGGTGTATGCTTTTTCGACCCGCTTGCTCAAGCGACCCGATGCGGCAGCTGTGGATTCAGGTGATGTAAAAGCTGTCATAGTATTATTCTGCCTCCATAATGAGCGATTGCTCTTTCACTGGTGCGAAACACATAGCCAATGTTGCGGTCATATGCTTCGCACCAGGGTAGTTGCCCTTTAGGGCAATGCTCGTGGTTGTAGAGAACCTTTCCCCTAGTCACCAGTCGCAGGTGCTTGAGAGCTCTGGTGTACTTCCAGTTCATCCCAGCCCATAATCATTGATTTGATGCCAGCCATCGGCTTGTGGCCGGTGGTGGTCAAATAAACGTGACCAACGATGAAGGTGGCAAACAGCCAGGCGATAATCGTGTGGAACGGCGCCAGGAACGGCAGTCCGCCCAGCTTGGCGGCCACTTCCGGCCACCGCTGCACGCCCCACATGAAGATGCCGGTCAGCATCTGCAGCGGCAGCAGCACATTGAGGATGCTGAAGTAGGTGATCTGCTGCAGCGGATTCAGTTTTCTGTCGACGGTCTTGTCGAAGGGATGTTCATCCCCTTTGAAAATACCGCGGATATAGAAGGTTGCCTGGGTGATCGTCTGGCTGAAGAAACCTCGCGGCTGCGGCAGATATTGGCGAATTTCGCCGCTGGCCAAATGGTAGAAGACTGCCAGGGCAGCATTGACTACCAGAACGGCTGCCAGGACATTGTGTACCTGCACCATATATTTGAAGCTGAAGCCGCCGAACAAGTGCGGTTTGTGAATGACCAAGCCGGTGACGATCAGGATCAAGATGGCTGTTGTCTGCAGCCAATGCCACAGCCGCTCGTAGACGCCGTACATGTAGACTTCCTGCAGTTCCGGCTCGTGGACTGGGCGTCGACGGGCGGCGAAGAAGCGCAGTCCGCCGTGGGTGATCACCCCGACGATGGTCGCCAGGAAGATGAAGAGCCCGGCCCGGTCGATCAAGCTGACATTGTTATGCCCCAGGACATATAGGTCATCCGCCGCCGTCTGCGGCTGGTAATACAGTTTGCCGTCATCAGTGGTGACTAGCTCGCCGCTGAACGCGGTGTTGCTGTCGGTGACGAAGGTCGGCATCACCCCGCCTGGCATCTGGTTGGCCAGCAGCATCGGCTGGGCGATCCGCGACTCTTCAGTGTGGCAGGTATCGCAATCTTTGGTGGCCCATTGTCCGTTGGTGACATCGTGGTTGATGCTGTACGGTTGGACCTCACCAATGATACGGGGATTTTCAAGGCCCAGGGCCTGCAGCCGTGACTGGATCAGCGCTTCCTTCTCAGCCGTGTCGATCCGCAGCTCTTCCGCATCGAGCTTGTTGTTCCCGTCGGCATCGAACGCGGCCAGGATATCGGACTGATAGCTGTCGCCGTCGAACCAGGCAGCCTGCAGGTCCAGCAATCTTACCGGTTGGGCCGGTTCGCCATAAACCCAAAACCACGAGCTGACCAGGTTGTAGGGAGCCAGCAGTTGGCCGCCGTCATTTCCCTGGCGGCTCAACAAGACTGGCGTGTAGCCATTGATCAGAGAGTTGCTGCTGATTTCGCCATCGACGCCCCGGAGGGTCGCGGCGGGAGAGCCGTCCAGCTGTAAAACGGTCCAGTCCACATCTTGGCGAGTTGGCGCGTAGATGAAGGGGATGTGGCACGATTCACAGCTAAGGCTGCTGACATGCTTATCTTTGTAGGGCAGCCAATCGTGGGTCGCATCGACACTGTGGCACGATTCGCAGCGGCGCAAAGTGTTGTCGAGATCCGGCGCGACGGTCCCTTGGGCGCTCTGCCCCTTGGCAAATTGGTGCAGCGGTCGCTGCAGATATTCACCGATGTCGATCCGTCGGGGGTCGAAGATGAGGTGGCCGGGTTTGGACTCAGACAAGTCCTGGTAATAGACAGGATTGTTGAGGGAATAATGGCAGTCGGTACAGGCTACTACCCGTTCGGTATGTATGTCCCAAGAACGGGAGAGCGATTCTTTGCCCGAAAGGTTCAGCCCAGAGTCTGAGAGGCGTTGGGGCGAGATGACTTGACCGGTGGTTCCAGTAGTCCACTCAGCCAATGATGCCTGGTCCAGAGTCAGTGGTGTCGATAGATCCATGTGGACAACGCCGTGGCATTGGCCGCAATTCTCGTTGGTGGGATCCTGAATCGTGACGAATTCGACAGTCAGGTAGCCGTCACTGTCAAACGCATCAGCATTCCAATTCCAATTCCCGTCTTCCTGGGAGATGATGCCGGTGCCCAACAGGGTGGCGCTGCTGGCCCATTTGAATGAACCAGCCTGCAGCGCTGCGATGCGGGCATCATTGTTGGGGTTTGACAGATGGCAGAGGAAGCAGTTCATTTCCACAGTGCCGGAGTCCTGCCAGTTCCAGGCTGCGGCTTCGCCGGTTTCCGGATCAATGGTGGAGGTTTCTACATTGCCAGCATCTGCAGCTAGTGAAGCCAGCGGGAACCCGCTGCGGCTGAATACCGCTGGGCCGCCGCCGACATGTCGGGCGCCGAACAGCTTGATCCAGTCAGCGGTAGTCAGATCGACGGTGGCGCTCCCCCGAGGAGTTAGGGTGCGATAGGTCAAGGGATTCCATTTGCCGAAGTAACCAGGGCTGGTGTCCCAAGGGAGGCCATTTTCAACTGTGCCGTTATCGCTGTAATCGTCCAGGCCCACGGAAGTGTGGAAACTGTGTTCGGCGATGAATTCGGTGTCGTGACAGCTGCCGCAGGTTTGCATCGTAGAGACCGGCTTGCCGCTCTCTAGCACGCTTTCGCCAGCATCATCGAGGAGCTGAAAAGTAGGATGCAGCGGCGAGATCGGGCTCGTTTCTTGAGCGGACGCCGGCTGTCTGATGAGTATCAAAAGCGCGACCAGCAATACACCCGACAGGATTGTGTAAAGCAGCAGTCTGGGTTTTGAATGATTATGGCTGATTGTGTACATAGTTAGTCCCGTGGCCAGGCATTGACTTGGATGGATTCTAGGCTCTGCGAGCCGGCCCATTCCAGATCAATTGCCTGCCGCTGATTATTACCTTTTGGACATTCCTTATCGTGAACCCAGGAAGGTCTCGTCTCGACCACCCCAACGTAGGGGGTCACCATAGTAGCCCAGCGCTTCCCAATCAATGCGGCCGGTGTCGCCATGGCATTCCTGGCACTGCAGGGCGTTCTCTTTGGGCTGGACCATGTGGCTTAGGTTCCAGTACATCTCTGTGGGAGCGAATCCGTATTCGCCGCTGTAAGCCATGCCGGAAATTTCCGATCCCAGGGTTACGGCTTTGTCCCAATCGAAATCAGTCCAATAGCCACCTTCGCCCACCGTTTTCGGCTGCAGGATGTAGTTGTACTGACTATCGTAAATCTGTGTGGCCCGGTGAATCTTGAAAGGCCAGATCTTGGCTGTCGGGTCGGTGATGTCACCCAGGGGCATGTTGAGGACCGTAGAGACGGTCGGATCAATGAGATCGCCTAAAATGTACCGGTCAGCCTTCCCATTGAACCAGGCGTACTCCGGCGTGAAGCCGCGCTCGTAGACGAAGGCGCCTTTGATTTTAAGATAGACATGGGGATCTTCCGGCAAATCTTGCCCAGCAGCGGACCAATCCCATTCCATCTTGGTTGGCTGACGAACCGCACCTTCCGGCACATGGCATGTTTGGCAGGCGACCGTATCCACATGGGCGGTGATGCGTTCGTCTTCATGCAGCGATTCGTCGTGGCACTCGGTGCAAGCCAATACATTGCTGTCATCGGCGCTGACCGAGATACTGTGACCTTTGACCAGGTGATCTTCGGTCTTGTGACAGTCAGTGCAGACGAAATCATATCGTCCCATATGAACGTCGATATCCTCGGAAGGGAAATAGAGGCTCTCGTCCAGATCGCCGTGTTTGACGGCATTGCCGCCTCCGCCGTTGAAGTGGCAGCTGCCGCAGTTCTGGCGGGTGGGTGTGCCTACGCTCTGGGCAGCCGCCAGGAGGTCAACCCCTTCTGCCGGCAGCCCCTTGGCTGCTTTCGTATAAGTGCCAGTATCGGCGTGGCAGACCAGACAGTCGACGTTCCCTTCATCAGAGAAATCGAAGTTCGCATCTTCCCAGCCATAACCGGCGTGACACCGGGTACATCCAGGCCAGTTGCCCTGAATGCCGATGCAGAAATTGTTGATCTGATTTTTCTTGCCGATAGTGACCGGTTCATCGCGGCCTGGCAGCATGACCGGTTCGCTCTCCCAGGTGTAATGAACGGTCTCTGCCACCTGATGGGCGGCGTCTTCATGACATGCCAGACAGGCGGCGGTAACTTCCGGACCAGTTTCGAAGGTTCCCGACAGGAGGTCGGTATGATCTGTGTGCGGGGCCCGTACGGGGACGCCAGCCCAAGGGTCCTGCTCTGTCTCCGGTTCCCCGGAAGCGAATAGTGCAATTGGGATAATCACCAGTGACAAGGTGACTATCAAACCAATAACCCAGATGTATTTGAAATCTTTCATATTGTTTTACTGCTTACTATGCTATCGAGAATAGATGCTTTACTAGACGACAACCCAGTACTCTACTGTGCGAGTCCGAGCTCGGAATACGGTGACGTAAAAATAGTTGATTCTTGGGATGGCTTTCGGTAATGACGGCTCAAATCCCCACTTCAGCTTTTCAGCGCGCTGCTAAAATCCGTTCCATGCACTTCTCCAAGACGTGTAGCTTTGGCTCAGTTCAGTAATCATTCCGCCCGTCAATCAGCTTCCGCCAGCAGTTCTGATTGCCGCGCAACTGCATCGCGAAGGATTACCCGCATCTCGTTGAGAATCTCTATCATCCGTTTGTCCGCGAGTCGGTATATGACCGCCGGCCCCTGGCGTTCCGTTATCACCAGCGCGCGCTGTCGCAGCACGCGCAAGTGCCGAGAAATAGTCGGCTGGGGAGTGTGCAGATGATCTGCCAATGCAGACACATTCAGAGGCTGTTCGTCCAAGGCGTACAGAATCTGAATCCTCTTCGGATCGCCCAATGCCTGGCAAATGTTGGCGTGCAGCATTGATAGTTCATCAATCGTTGGTTTATGCATAAAGCCGTTTTATCCTTCATGTATTCGGATATCCGAATATATGAAGATATTATGAGAAATGCGGGCGCGTGAACATGGACAGATGTCACAAGTAGTGTGTGACAATTGTCACTATCAGATTCTTTGGGGTGTTTTGAGGCGGGGTTTAAACTATTTGTCGTCCAACAGCTCGGCGATTCTCTCTTCCAACCTGTCGAGGTCCCAGCTGCCCTGATCATGAATAATGGAGCGCAGCATCGGGTCTACTTCGCTGATGGTGTCCAGAATGTCACCTAGCAGCTGCTGTTGTTCTATGACTCGAGTGATTTCATTCGGGGATGAGACCATGTCGCGAAGAATGGCTCCATCTGAGCGCGATGCGATGAAAGGTTGGCTGATGCCTTCAACATAAACGTGGGTGCGCTGACCCGGTCCGCGACCCTCATCGATAGGCGCCAGCCCCACAATCCTGTCTGACCTGAAATATTTGCCGTAGCCTAGAGCTACCATCTCGCCAGTTGCGACTCTCATCTCATCTCCTCCAGTTGCGAGATATTGCTCCCTGATGAATGAATATCTCACGGAAAAATCGCCTTCGAACCATTAAATTGACGAAACGTTGGGCGGCTGGGATATTGAGCGGCCTGTTGGCCGCTGGTCTAGAGCGGCTGTCTAGACCGGCTTAATTGCTGTCACCCGATGAAGCTGCCGGAATAAAGGTCTTGTACACCCGTGGGGCGTAGATAACATTATCGGATGTAAGGGTCTGCCCATGTTTGCCGCCTAAGGCAAAGATGCGCACTTCTACGCTGGCGACGCCCAGATCTGACCAGGTTGAAAACTCTGAGAGCTCCGGGGTGTTGACTACCTGCCAGGTCTGGGTGTTGGGATCATATACTTCACTGTACAGGATCTCATCCGTTTCATTGGCGCCGCCGATGACATAGAGCTTGTTGAGGACGGTCGCCGCTCCGGCACCGGACCGAGGCAGCAGCATGTCGGGGCAGCTGCTCCAGGTTAGTGTGGATGTGTCGAAACGATTGCAGGAGGAGAGATCCGCCTCGCCGTTGCGCCCACCGACCACATAAAGCTGTCCCGTGACCGCTTTGCCGGCGGCGAAGGCCGCCGGGTGAGGCATCGACGGCAGCGGCCGCCAGCTGTCTGCGCCAACATCATAGACAAAATTGGTGTCTAGGAAACCACTCTCATCCCATCCGCCGAATAGATATAAGAAGCTGCCGTCGGAGATGGCCAGCCCACCGGCAATTGGCTGAGGGATAGCGGTAACGGCACGCCAGGCATCATTGGCAGGGCTGTACACTTCCACAACATTGGTGGGGGTACCATCCGCGGCCCGCCCACCGGGGACGTAGATCTCGCCAAATAGGACGGCTGCGGAAGCGTCGGCAACGACGGTGGGTTTGGAGGCGGCCTGGCGCCAGCTCTGGGTGGTGGTATCGAACACGTTAACGGTGCCAACGACGCCATCTGCTGTTTCACCGCCAATCTGATAAACATTGACGCCTACAGCGGCTGCCGCCATATGGGCAACGGCCAAGGGCAAAGGGCGGCTTTGGAACCAATCGCTGTCCCCAAGGCGCGTTTCTTGGAACAGCTCCGGGGTCGCTTCCGGCCCCGGCTTGAGGGCGCGCTGGCCGAATCCGAACCACAGAGCGGCGACCACTGCGATCGTCAGCACGGCTGTCGCGGCTGCTGTTCGCCAACTGAAGGGACGGGCTGCCGGCGGCACCGATATGAGATCCGAGGTGGTTTCGGCTGGGGACGTCGGCTCATCTTCCAACTGTTCTTCAGGCTCTTCGGACGCGGGGAGCGGCAGTTCAGGGCTGTCCGGCACTACAGCAGCTGTAGAAGGGGAAGCAGCTGCATCTTCGCTGGCGATGATGATCAGGCGCTGCTGGAGAGCCGTTGTCGTCGCTTCGGTTCGCGAAGAAGCCCCCAGCTTGCTAAAGATATTGCGCAGGTGGACCTTTACGGTGTTCTGGCTGATCAGCAGGCTGGCGGCGATTTCTTTGTTGGAAGCGCCTTCAGCAACACATTGCAGCACTTCCAATTCACGTTGACTGAGAGAGTCACCAAGTTCAGGCATCGGTTTGATTATAACTAGGCAGGAATTATCGGTCGAAAAGCCGCCGGAAACCGAGTCTTTCAGAGGCAGCCTTTACTGGGCCATGTAATATGCGTTGATTCACTATGGTATTGGCACCGGCTCAAATGGCGACGGAAGCGTGTAGGTGCCGCTGATGGGTAGGGTGCTGGTAATCGGCAGGCTGCTGGGCTCTGTCGGTGTGGGCGTCGGTGTGGCGGTCAAACACGCTTCCCTGGCTTCGGTCAGTTTTTCGCTCAGGAGCTGGCTTTGACCATGTTGGCTCGCTTCTTGATAGAGCGGTTCGGCAGGGCACCAATCCATGCCGTTGGCGTACTGGTCGCCATAGGCGATCAGCGCTTCATGAAGACGCTGGCAGGAAGATTGGTAGAAGGGGGCCGCCAGGCATAGGTCGCGGAAATAGTAGGTTGTGGCCCCCCAGTTAACATTGTAGAAGGCGATACCCTGCAGATACAACTCCGCCCAAATGCGGTAGTCTGTTACTTCTGCCGGCAAATCGCCCAGCCCCTCCGCCTGGTCCAGATACGATAATCCTAACTCCACCTGTTCCCCTCCGAGGAACTGCAGACCCAAACCGATATACGCTTCATACAGCATCTGGTCGGTTTCGTTTCGTTCGTAGTTTGGATATTGCCATTGGAAAGAGACCAGCGCGGGTACCGCCTCATCCCAGCTCTCATCGGCGACCAGCTGTCGCAGGCGATGGAGTTCGCTGTTGGGATCCTCGATCGGTTCAGCGGATGGAGTTGGTGAAGGGATTGGGGTGGCAACCGGCGATGGCGTGATGGCGGCAGGCGGGGTAAGCAAGGTGTTGAGGTGACCCTGCGCCTCTTGGAACAGTGACTGTGCCTCAGCTTTATCAGGCGCCCGTTCCAGAACCCATTCCAACCGTCGCAGCGCCAGCGCGAAACTGCCTTTGTCGATATCTTCTCTGGCCAGGTCAATCTGCCGCTCAATCTGCTGTACGAATTCGGTTTCGCGCTTTTCCATTAAGCTTGATTGACCGCTGTGCCATCCCAGATAGAAGACAGCCAGATACCAGGCTAACAGCAAAGATAGGCTGAGCAAGAGGATCCCCAGACCACGTCTGAGCCGGCGGGAACGGGGCGCATCCGCGGGCGCATCATCAGGGCTATCGTTTTGCGGATTCTCTGTTGGTGGTAACAGGTCACTCATAATTGTATTGAGATAAATAGAGCGCCGCTTCTTGCAAGGGTCGGACGAACGGCTTTCTGGGATTCACCAGGCCGAAGGATTCTGGCCGAAGCGCCACAGGCTAATCTGCCTCAAGTATACCTTCAGTTGGCGGTCATGTCTCGATATACCGAAACCGTCTGAGCGGCGATTTGGGCCTGGGTGTATTGATTCAAGACCCGTTGCCGGCCCTTGCGGCCCAGTTCGTCGCGCAGGGTGTCCGACCGCATCAGCCGCAGCAAATGGTCGTGAAGGGCATCGACGTCATCTTCTGGAAAAACTAATCCGGCAGGGCCGATGACGTTGGGGATTTCACCGCTTTGGGAGCCGATCACCACAACCTCGGTCGCCATCGCTTCGATCAGCACTCTTCCGAACTGCTCTTTCCAATTGGGCAGAGTGCGTGACGCCAAGACCAGGGCATCCATGCCCTGCAGGTAGGCGGGCATCTGAGCCGAGCTGATGGCGCCGTCAAAATGGACCCGATCGAGAATGCCCAACTGCCGGGCAAGCTGTTCCAGCTGGAGCCGAATGGGGCCTTCGCCGGCGATATGTACCTGCCAGATGCCAGGCAGCTTGGCGGCAGCTTTTAGGAGTATGTCGATCCCTTTTTCCGGAACCAGGCGCCGGTTGGCGGAGCCGATGACGAACCCTCGGCCGGGATCCCTTCGCTGAGGTGGATGAAACATATCTGGATTGACCCCAAATTGGGGGATCACTTGATAAGGCCCTTGGTACCCTTTGTTCTTCCACACCCCCACCGATTCTTGATTACCCATAATGGCGTAGTCTACATGGGATAGTACTTGCTTTTCCATCCAGCTGAAAGGGAAGGGGTATCGCCGCTGCAGATTCTGCCAGCTGAAAAACAATGTCTTGGCACCCACCGACTGGGCCTGGCGCATCGCCATCCAGGTCGCCAGATTATAGGGTTCTTCATCGATGTGGAGGATGTCAGGCTTGAATTCCAAAAGCCGCCGTTTCAGCCCGGGGTAATAGTGGAAATGGAATTGGCCGTTAAAGCGGATGGGTTCTGCAAGCAGGTGGTATCCCGTGGTATGGCTCCGCTCCAGCTCAATCGCCCCCGTGGGGTCGTCCCAGGAAGGGGGGACCACCACCACCAATTCGACGTCATCGAATCGGGCGATTTCCTCAAGTTTGGTTTGATAGGACCCGACTAGGCAGGCCTTGGAAAGCATTAAAATGCGCATAAATGGCGTTGGTTGGATTGCGAAAAACTCGATTACAATTCGATGACGTTTGGCTCCCGGGCTAGTCATCGGCAACCATCAATGCCTGCTCACACACTCCTTTGTGAACATTGACACAGAGGTCTATTTTGCTATACTTGCCCTGGTTTGACAACTTTGCGTCAGGATAGGAAATCAATTGTGCAGCAACGCAGCGGCCCAGCCCATTTGGGGTGGGCTTTGTTACTTTTAGCCATATTGATGGCGGCTTTTCTGCGGTTCTGGCAGTTGGGCGAACTGCCTCCTGGCCTCTACCGAGATGAAGCGTATAACGGCCTGGATGCCCTTGATGTTCTGCAAGGGAAGCACTCGCTATTTTTCACGGCCAACAACGGCCGAGAACCAGCCTACATCTACCTGACCGCTCTCTCCCTCTCAATCTTTGGTCGCTCCCCGCTGGCGGTACGCCTGGGGGCGGCTGTCATCGGCACTTTGACAACCTGGGTGACTTACCGGCTGGCTGCCGTCTGGTTTGGCCGGCGGGCAGGCCTGTTAACAGCCTGGATGTGGGCGGTCACCTTGTGGCCGGTTCACCTCAGCCGTATCGGCCTGCGCTCGATCATGATGGTCCCGTTTCTGGCGGCGACCTTTTGGTTGGGAACGCGTGCCTATCAAGAGCGAGACAAGCCCTGGCTGTGGTTCTTTGCGGGCCTTGTCTACGGGGCCAGCTTCTATACCTATCTGGCAGTTCGGTTTACGCCGCTGCTGCTGCTCCTAATCGGCGGTTATCTGCTGTGGCGAGGCCGGCTGCGTCAAGTGTGGCCAGGTGTGCTC
>JAHEEY010000196.1 GCA_024640485.1 Chloroflexota bacterium
TGTCCGCTTCGTCCACGACTTCATCCAGCTTGTTTTCCGCCTGCCATTTGTCACGAGCGGCTGTGAATTCAGTGTCGATCCGCAGCCGTTCCGCCCGTTTGACTGCCGCGCGTTCATAATCCCGAACGGTATGCGCTTCTTCCTCTTCCAGGGTCAGCTGGTCGAGCTGTTTTCTGAGCACTTTCAGATCTGGGGGCAGGGTGTAGAGGGCCACTCGCAGTTTAGCCGCGGCTTCATCGATCAGGTCGATTGCCTTGTCCGGCAGCGACCGGTCGGTGACGTAGCGATGGGACAGTTTGGCTGCCGCCACCAATGCTTGATCGGAATAGGTGACTTTGTGGTGCGCCTCGTACCGATTGCGCAAGCCGCGGAGCATCTCGATCGTTTCCTCGACCGAAGGCTCATCGACAAAGACGGGCGCAAAACGGCGCTCCAAAGCGCTGTCCCGCTCAATATACTGGCGATACTCATCCAGAGTCGTCGCCCCCACACACTGCAGCTCACCGCGAGCTAGTGCCGGCTTCATCATATTGCTGGCATCCATGGCCCCTTGAGCGGAACCGGCGCCAACCACTGTGTGCAGCTCGTCGATAAACAAGATGATCTCGCCCTGGGCCTGCTGAATCTCTTCCATGGCAGCCTTCAGCCGTTCCTCGAATTCACCGCGGAAGCGGCTGCCGGCGATCATCGCCCCCAGGTCCAGCGAGACAACCTTCTTATTCATCAGATTTTCGGGCACATCGGCGTCGATGATCTTGAGCGCCAACCCCTCGACAATCGCCGTTTTGCCGACGCCAGCCTCACCAATCAGTACTGGATTGTTCTTGGTTCGCCGGCTGAGGACCTGGATCACCCGCAGGATCTCAGAGTCGCGTCCAATTACCGGGTCCAGCTTGCCGTCATGGGCCAATTTGGTCAAATCTCGGCTGTATTTTTCCAGAGTACGGTATCGGCTTTCGGTCTGCCGGTCAGTGACATGTTTGCCGCCGCGCAGCCTTTGGATACCTTCCAGCACCCGCTCGCGGCTGACGCCAAACTCCTGCAAGATGCGGGAAGTTGGGGTATTGCGTTCACTGAGAATTGCCAGGAAGATATGTTCGGTCGAGATAAACTCATCTTTCAGCCGGTTCGCTTCACCCTGGGCCAATTCCAGCACGGTGCGAATACGGGGCGTATAAAACACTTGCCCTACCCCACCGCCATAGACAGCCACTTTCGGACTGGCTTGCAGCTCCGCATCCAACCGTTCTCTCATGGCGGCAACATCGACGTTCAATTCGCCTAAAATCTGGGGAATAGCGCCGTCATTCTGCTCAAGCAGCGCTAGAAAGAGGTGTTCCGTATCTACTTGGGTATGGTTGTGTCTCTGTACGATTTCATAAGCACGAGCCGCGGCATCCTGCGCCCGCTCTGTAAATCGGTCAAATCGCATTATTCACCATCCTCACTTTGGTTAATGGCCATCTAGCAAAGGCCATATGGTTTGAAATGTCATTCTAGGAAGACGCCGCTTATCTTGATTCCGCCCTCAACTGCCGCACTGACAACTGCGCAACGGAAAGTGATGAAAGATGACCGAGCCGATCATCCATTCGACGAATCTAAGGGCATCAATATGAAGTATACGCAGAATAGATTGGATTCCCATTAGAACCATATTGGAGATCTGCCGCGGCGGCGAAACAGGATCGTTTCAGCCAGGGATTTCTGCCTGCGCTATAGAAGCCTGATCCCGTCAGCATCTGGATCGTCCCCCCAAGCCAGGATTTTTTCGGGGGTAATCTCAATCAACCGCCAATCGGCACTGTCATCGTATCGGAAATCCCATTCGTATTTGTGAAAAAAATAGTCCCCCAGGGTATCGACCATTTCCCGCCCGGCGACATGAGCTTCCCCCTCAATGATGACCACTGCCGTGGTATCCGGCAGGGAGACGGCAATCTTCTGGTTGTTATAGAGGTTGGCGAATTTCTGGGTTTCGGTCCCAGTGGCCACGTACAGCTTCTCATCAAGCCAAATGAACCAGACAGGGGCTAGATGAGGGCGTCCATCAGCACGCACTGTGGACACCCAAACAGTGGGTTCGCGGCCTAATCGGGCTTCCACCGCCCGCCAGCGAGCCGGGTCTCGTCTCTTCATAGTGCCTTCCCTATTTGCTAAGCTTTCGCCAGGGAGTCCAGCGATCCACTGCCGACGACGGGATCATTATACTGCAAGCCGGCTGTTCAGGCAGACCGCAAGCGACCTGCTTCCCACACAGCCGCTGCCGTCTTCAACAAGGGATCGCCCAGCAGCCGCCTGCTGAGTTGGGAGAATTGGGCCAGATCCCCGGTGGTCAAGGCCAGGGTCTCGCCAACCTGATGGTTCTGCGACAACCGATCTTGGTGGCGAAGCATCCGGACTGTCTGCCGGGCCACCGCTGGGGCGGGATCAATGACTGTCGCCTCGGGGCCCACAATCTGCTCTATCATCGACAAGACAAAAGGGTAATGGGTGCATCCCAGCACCACGGTGTCGACGCCCTGTGCCAGCATTGGCGCCAGCTTGGAGCGCAGCAGCTGCTCAGTCGCCGGCGTGTCTACTTCCCCCGACTCAATCTGCTCCACCAATCCCAAACACGGATCTTCCAGGACGACGACGTCCCGGGCAAATCGCTGCATCAAATTGACATAACGCTGGCTCTCAAAGGTGCTGACAGTGGCCAGAACCCCAACTTTCCCACTCTTGGTCCCCATGGCGGCCGGCTTCACGGCAGGCTCCATGCCAACAAATATGGTGTCGGGAAACGTGAGGCGCAGGTGGGTCAGCGCGGCGCCTGAAGCGGTATTACAGGCCACCACGATCAGCTTGGCGCCTTCAGACAGAAGATAGCGGGTAATGCCTTCACTCAGCTGGCGTATTTCCTCAGACTGCCGGGGGCCATAGGGGACATTTGCCTGGTCGGCCACATAAAGCAGCTGCTCTTTGGGCAGCAGCCCACGAATATGGCGCAGCACGGACAGCCCACCAACACCTGAGTCAAATATGCCTATCGGATGGTTAGACAGCAGTACACCTCGAAAATGGGGTGTTTGAGCGGGTTTCTGAGCGCTACTTGCCGGCGGCGTCAACAAACCCTTTGAACAAAGACATCATCGCCGGATGATCGTGGACCAGGTTCTCCGGATGCCACTGCACGCCGACAGCGAAAGGATGGCCCGGCACCTCAATACCTTCCACCAGCCCGTCGGGCGCTACAGCCGCCACGGTCAGCTCCGGCGCCAGCTGGCGCACCCCTTGATGATGGAGACTGTTAACGGAGACGATCGGCGCGCCCAGACAGCGGGCCAGGTTTGTTCCCGCGGTAATGCTGACGTCATGAGCGATATGCTGCCGGGAGAACTTGCGGAACAAATCGTGTTCGGTCCCGCTTTCGGTCTGGCTGGCAACATCCTGCCACAACGTCCCTCCCAGGGCAACATTGAAGACCTGATGACCCCGGCAGATCGCCAGCATCGGCTTCTGCTCAGCGACCGCCTTTCTCACCATGTAGAATTCAAGCTGATCCAGCCCCGGGTTAATCCCGCGCAGGCTCTCATGCCGCAGATCCTCGCCATAGAAGCTGGGGTCAATGTCGCCGCCGCCCGGCACCAACAGGCCATCGATCCGTTCAAACACCAGCTCAAGATCTGATTCACCCAACCCCTCGGGAATGAGCAAGGGAATGCCGCCGGCAGCGATCACCGCTTCAACGTAAGAAGAGGGCAGCCCCTTGAATTCAACCGATGGCGTATCGTCGCTCATTTTGCGCGATGAGGTGCAGCCAATGATAGGACGTCGAGACTCACGAGGAACAGATGACAGTGACATGAAGCAGTATCCTATATGATACGTTGTGCAGAAACCAAAAAGGGTGAAAGCGTTTAAACTTTCACCCAAATTAGTTAATAGTAAGCGAACGCCGGCCTATTACCGCAGACGCTTTTCACGCAGCCGAGCGGATTTACCCGTGCGATCCCGGAGGAAATAGAGCTGCGCCCGACGCACATGCGCATGGCGATGGACCTCTATCTTCTCGATAAGTGGGGAATTGAGCAAAAAGGTACGCTCAACGCCGATGCCGTTAGCGGCGATTCGACGCACAGTGAAATTTCTGTTATTGCCACTGTTACGCAACCGAATAATGGTACCACGCACCAACTGCACGCGTTCGTTACGGGTGCCGACGTTGATCCGTAGATGAACAGTGACGCTGTCGCCGCCACGAATTTCCGGCAACTCTTCGTTCTTTTCGTTATCAAATGCTTTCAATAGCAAATCAGACATGCGATACTCTCCGATAAACAGGTAATCAATCCTGTAGCAGTCCCACAGCATAAAGATAGCCCGCCAGGCGGGCCGAAGCAAAACTATATCACGCCTGGGGCCCTGGCGCAAACAAAAACCGGCAAGAAACCTAATGGTTTAATGAAAAAGGGCGATCAAGCTGGATTATCGTGTCACCAGGCCGCCATCTACGGTCACCGTACTGCCGGTCATGTAGCTGCTGGCAGGTGAACAGAGGAACAAGACAGTGTTGGCGACATCCTCTGGTCCGCCCAGTTGGTGCTGGGGGATGCGCTCTTGTAGCGATGCCAGCTGAGCCGGATCTTGACTCTCCGCTGCCGTCATTGCCGTATCGATAACGCCAGGCAATACGGTATTCACCCGGATGCCGTACTGGGCATACTCACGAGCGCACTCCCGGGCGAAACCGACAATACCAGCCTTGCTGGCGCAATATGCCGCTCTGCCCTCCAGGGGGATTTCAACGCCGGCAACCGAGCTCACGTTGACGATGACGCCCCCCCGCTCCTTATTCTCATCTGACATGACCCGCCCGCACAGCTGGCTCATAAAGAAGGTGCCTTTGAGATTGACATCCAGACAGCGGGTCCAATCCCATTCGTCCATCTTCAGCACCGAAGCCTTGGGACGCACGCCGGCATTATTGACCAGGATATCCAGCCGTCCCCATTCGGCACGGGTGGTTTCAATCAGGTTGACGCATTGGAACTTGTTGGAAATATCTGCCATGATCCCGACAGCGGTACCGCCGCTGGCTCTGATTTCGGCAGCGACCCGCTCCGCTCGATCCGGATTAATATCGTTTACCGCCACCCACGCCCCGGCAGCCGCCAATTTTCTAGCGATAGCGGCGCCAATTCCCTGGCCCGCGCCGGTGACGATAGCCACCTTTTCAGTTAACAGTAACTCCATTTACCTCTCCACATCTTTGAATTAGGGCCGAGTATACGCCAAGGGGGATAGCCAGCCAACCAGCCTAAGGACACCGACCAGTCTGTGGTGCCTATATACCGGCCGATTTTCGGTACAGGCGGATGATTCGCTCGATTTTACTCTTGGTCATCGGCTTGCGATGGCCGTCGATGTAGGTCTGCACAGGCTCATTCGCCAGAGCGGTCAACATGCCGGTGTCGATGGGGCCGTCGGTCAGGTTCGCCGGATAATAGCAATCACCCAGGAACATGACCTGGTCTTCAACCACTTTGACCACAATGGAATCAGCTGCATGCACACCGCCGACGTGACGGAGCTCCAGGGTCAGTCCGCCGAGGGTCATGGTCACCTGCTGGCTGAAGAGGGTCTCAGGCAAAACTATCCGAAAATCAGCCCAATCAGAAGCGGTGAAATCCAACTTAAGATTGGGGTTGCGCTCGTGAATCCTCAGTACCTCATCTCCCCATCGCTTCTGGCGCATCGCCTCCAGCAGCGGCAGGCACTGCTCATGGGCGACAACCGGCACCCCAAAAGGATGGGCGCCAAACACATGATCCCAATGATGATGGGTGTAGATGATATGAGTGAGCGGAGGCGCGTTTATCGTTCCCAGGGAGGAAAGGATCTTTCTTGCCAGCTGAGGGCTGTTGCCAGCGTCAACCAACACCGTTTCCGCCTCACCGACGATGATGCCCACGGCGGACTGCACGCGATCAACATCGGCATGGTGGGGCCAAATCCAGACGTGTTGGCTGATTTGAACCAGAGGTGTCGACATCTAGCGCCTTACAATTAGAGCGGCTTCTGCCCCACATGAATGGCGATGGTGCCAAACATGAACATCTTGTAATGAATGGCCCCAAACCCTACTTGAGACATGATTTCCACCAAAGTATCGGGGTCTTTGAACTGCTGGGTGCTGTCCGGCAGATAACGATAGGCATCGCTGTCCCCGGCAAGCAGTTTTCCCAGCGTCGGAATCACCCGATTGAGATGGAATAGGATGAAGGGGCGCAGTAGATTCTTCTTGGGCGGGCTGGACTCCAACACCACCACCCAGCCGCCGGGACGGGTCACCCGCATCTGCTCCCGAAAAGCGCCGGGCACGTCGATCACATTGCGCATCAAGAATCCCGAGGTTACGGCATCGAAGTAATCCTCCGGGAACGGCAGGGCCAGCGTGTCAGCCGCGGTCCATAGAATAGGGGCGCGCTCCGGATAAACCTTTCCAGCCTGCATCATCTCAATAGTGAAATCCCCACCTACCGCCTGGATTTCAGGGTGTTGGCACAATCCTTCGTAAGCGATATCCCCGGTGCCGGTGGCGATATCCAACAGACGGCCGTTCTCCGGCAGTTTGGCTTGTTGAATGACGTAACGACGCCATTTGATGTCCTGCCCCGCAGTCATCACCCGGTTCATCAAGTCATAACGACCGGCAATGCGGGCGAACATACCTTGCACATACTGTGCGCGTTCTTCACCAGTTAAATGGGCCATCTTTCCACAGCAAGCAGCCAGGGGCCAGACCCTGCCGACAATCAGTTAGCCAGATTGTCGTTGGACGAGGCATCATGCCTCCTGCTCGCTTTCCTCCTCTTCTGATTCAGTCTCGCCCGCCTCGTCATCCTTCCACGGCAGAACCTCACGAGCTTTGCTGGTGCCGGTGGGCGGGCCAATGATGCCCTCTTCTTCCATAGTATCAATCAATCGGGCCGCCCGGGTGTATCCGATTCGGAAACGGCGCTGCAGCAAGGAGGTGGAAGCTTTTTTCATCTCTCTCACCGACGCGATTACCTCTGGCATCAATTCATCTTCGTATTTCGCCTGCTCTTCCACCTTCTGCAGCTCTTCCCAAAGCGGCTGCATGCGCGGCGACGGCTGGGTGACCTCTGTCGGGCGTGTCTCTTCTTCCACCGCGGCGGATGACTCCGCCGGCGCGGCGGCGTTATTGCTGCTGGACGGGGCATTGACTGCGGCACCAGCTTGAGAACGCGGGATAATGCTGGATTGGGCCGACACCATACTGAACCGCCGGGCTTTCTTCCAATATTCAATCAAATCGTCTAGTTCTTTATCACTGACAAAGCATCCCTGCAGACGCACCGGCGCTGCCGCATCAGGGCTCTGGAAGAGCATATCCCCCTGTCCCAGCAGCCGTTCAGCCCCAGTAGAGTCCAAAATGACCCGGCTGTCGGTGCTGGAGGCGACCGCAAAGGCGATACGCGCCGGGAAGTTGGCCTTGATCAGGCCGGTGACCACGTCGACCGATGGCCTTTGCGTGGCGATGATCATGTGGATGCCCGTCGCCCGGGCCATCTGGGCTAATCGAGTAATGCCCCGCTCCGTCTCTTCAGGCGACAGCATCATCAAATCCGCCAGCTCATCGATGACGATGACGATGTAGCACAATTTCTCGAACTCAGGCCGTTTCTTAACCTTCTTGTTGTAGTCCGTGATATTACGAGCGCCAATCTCAGCAAACAGCTTGTACCGGTTTTCCATCTCGCGCATCGCCCACTGCAAGGTGCCGATGACCCGATCCATTTCGACCACCACCGGCGCCGCCAGATGAGGGATGCCGTTGTAGCCGGTCAGCTCCACCCGCTTGGGGTCGACCATCACTATTTTAAGGTCGTCGGGGGTATTCTGCAGTAGCAGGCAGGCGATGATCCCGTTCACGCAGACTGATTTACCAGAGCCTGTGGTGCCCGCGATCAGCAAGTGAGGCATCGCCGCCAAATCGGCCGAAATCGGCCGTCCGGCTACATTCTGGCCCAGGCCAATCCCCAACGGCGACTTAATTTTCTTGAACTCCGATGACTCCATCACATCGCGCAGGGAAACCAATGCCTTGGTGACATTGGGCACTTCAATCCCAACATATTTCTTTCCAGGGACTGGCGCTTGAATACGAATCGACTGCGCCGCCAATGCCAGCGCCAAATCGTCGGATAGGCCGGCGATCTTGCCGACTTTTACTTTGGTCCGTTTGCCGCTGCGCTGCTCAATGAAGTTGGGCTCAACACCGAACTGGGTAATCGCCGGCCCCTGATTAATCTCCACCACGGTAGCTGGCGCGCCAAAGCTTTCTAGCGTGTGTTCGATGATCTCAACCTGCCCCCGAATCGCGGTGTTATTCACATCATGATCAGAGCCAGATTC
>JAHEEY010000197.1 GCA_024640485.1 Chloroflexota bacterium
GCCTGCAAACTGAAACGAGTGCCAATCTCAGGCGTGGTCACGGTGCCCAGCTGCTTCGCTCGACCATTGACGAACATGTAAACTGTGAACCGTTGATCCGCAGTCAAAGGCAGCTGCCAGTTCCAGCTGTATTCCACCTGGTCAGCGATAGTATAGTAGGCATCGGGCACAAACGAACTGTCTAAAGCAGGCATAACGTCCGCCTCGGGCTGGCCAATTCGAATAGCCGGTGCAGCCAGAGCCAACTGTGCATTCCCGAATTCGGCCGTCCAATACCACACGTTTGGAGCGGTGTAGTCCACAGCGTAGCCCACTCCCAGGTCGGTCGCGTATCGGTTCAAGATGATTCGCCGGTGTGCCGGGCTGTTTACCCAGAACTCAACGGCCTGATAGGGAAACTCGAAGCCCCATGCAGTCGCTTCGCCGGCATATCCCCCGTTGTATCGCTGCCAGATGAACCGCTCCAGGGGGTATGAACCATCTGAACCCACGTGGGCAGTGTACCTGAATCTGGCCATGTCATCGGCATGCTCTTGAGCCGCCAGATTTAGTTGATGAATTCGAGTCAGCAGGGGCAGTTCGAAGATTCGGCGAGCCTCGTTAACGTAGGCGAACAACTGATCGGATCGACTGAGTCCACCCGGCAGATCGATCGGCTCCATGACAAACGGCTCATCCAGATCCACTGGTTCCAACGTGACGCCCATCGGCAGGCCGTCAGGATCCAACAGCATCAGGTCGCTCCCGACAATGTCGGCCTGCATTACTACCGGCAGGTAAACCGGCAGAATACCACCGCTTATTTGCAGCCATCTCCCGACTTGCGTACTGCCATATTCGTTAAAGGCAGTCATGCTGACGTAGTAATCCCCTGGCTTGCGGTAAACGTGCTGGATCTGCTGTCCAGTCTCACTCTGCCCGTCACCCATATCCCACAAATAGCTGGTCACTGATTCGTCCCCAAATGCTTGTCCAGGGAGCGCATCGCCCGCGGGGCCGCTGTCTGGGAAGATAAGATCGGCCGTGGGAGATGAGCCGACAGTGACGGTTGAATATGCCTCTGACTGACCGTATTGGTTTTGGACCACCAGATGAACCTGATAGGTCCCCGGTTGAGCAAACCGGTGTTCCGGGCTTGCTGCGTCAGAAACGGCACCGTCGCCAAAATCCCACTGAAGGGTCAGCGGCGGCTGCCCACCGCTCTGATTTTGGAATCGAACCACCTGATCTGCGCCTGGGGTATCGTCATCTGCGCTGAATTGAGCCGCCGGATGCGGCACAATCGAGATCTGATGTTGCCCTGTTACAGCAGTCAGCGGGTTGGCGGCCTCAAGACTCAATTGATAGATACCTGGTGATGGAAAGACCACTTCGGGCTCATTGACATCAATCAGCCGTCCGTCCCCGAGCGCCCATGTCTGGGCTACCGGACCCGAGCCGTCAACAGCCGCGCGCAGCCTGACAGGCTGGCCCACGGCAACCTGCTGCGGCGTCAAGAAGCCGCTAATCTGCGGCGGAATCCCAATCCAGAGCGGCAGTTCTGCCTGGCTGATCTGCGCCCCTTCCCTCAAAACGAGCCCGATTGACTTCTCTGGAGACGAGATATCTGCCGTTTCAACCCGCAATCGCAGATTGAGAAGTTCGCTATCTCCGCTTCCGGATAGCTCCGGCAGCCAATTGAGCGCGTTGGTCTGCATATTCAAGGTCACGCCAGATGGCAGCGAATTCGCATCAATACTCAACCCTGTAGGTAGCGACACAGAAATTTCCGGCGATCGGGTTTCACCTGTTTGGTTTAGCAAACTTGCATCGAGGGAGATGTTTTGACCCGGCATCACCACAGGTGGAGAAATTGACACGTCAAGCTGCAGCGCGCCATCAATACGGACAACCCCAGAATAGGATGCAGCCAGATCAAATGCCGATGTCCGCCACTCGGGCGCAAACAGGGCAATCGAACTGCATATTGCAATGACCAAGAATATCGGGCGCATTCTCAACTTCATATCATGTCAGTTTAACAAAATTGACCCAACATAACAACAATTTTGCCACATCATGTATTCAAGTCTCAGGAAACCCGGTGGTTTGGGTTTTTCCGGGCAGAAGCTGCTAAGGCAATTTGAAGGTCAGCCATTCTCTGATTGCTGATCTGCTATGGTCAATGCCAAAGAATATCACCCTGGTTGCATGCTATAATATAGTCATCTAGCTATTGTCGACATGGGGCTCTGTACCCCACTAACCTTCAATTGCAGATGACTGGGGAGCTTTGGGGTTGCAGCCAGCCGTGCTTCAACATTCGGCGCATGCTGCCCTGTGCGGGAGAGCTATATGCCGCGTCATTGTTCGATTGATTTTTCCAGTCTAGTGGTGCAGATGGTCGCCGGCATTGTGGCGCTGGTCGTTATCGTCTCGCTCGCCATTGGCTGGCCAACGATCCTGCTTGTCCAGGATCAAGTGGACAAGCAGGCCTGGGCAAGAGTTGAACAAGGGAATCGGATCACGCACGCTCTCTATGACACTTGGCTGAGGCGCGCTGCCGACATCGCCTTGATGACATCGCAGCGCCCCACCCTCCCAGCATTGCTGTCTGATTCATCTGAAGGTAGGCTGACCAGCTATCTGCAAAATCTTCTCCAAGGCACTGAAACAGACATCTTGTTGGTATGTGATCAAGAGCATCGTCTTCAGGTGGCGGTAGGCGAGCTTGCTCAGATAGATCCCTTGGAGTTCTGCATGCTTCAAGATCGCACCGATCTGGTGATTGTGACCTTGGATCCGCGGCCACAAGCCTGGATAGCTTCCGCGCACCAGGTCGGGGAAGCCCGGCTGGGCGTCGGCCAAGTTATCGCGGCGATTCAACTGGACGATGATTTTGCTGAGCAGATGAGCTTGCAGACAGGACTTGACCATACGCTGCTAGTTAATGGTCAGGCTGTCGCCAGCAGCCTTCCTGGGGGGGCTTCTGCCTGGGAACAGGTTGATCGCGATCCTATAGCAGATTCAGCGTCTTTCCCCGCTGACGATCCGGCATACCTCTCCTTTGGCGATAGGCCATACTTCAGCTCGCGACTTCATGTGGCAGGGTCTGTCCTCATAGATGAGGCAGCCGTAGACGTCGCTGACATAGCGGCGTCTGCCAAGCGGCTCAAGTGGACTTTGGCCAGCAGCATGGCTGTGGTGGCGGCTGCTGGTTCACTGGTGAGCATTCTCATGGCCCGCAGAATCGGTCAGCCGTTGACACAGCTGGTCGATGCCGCGGAGTCAATTAGAGCCGGACATCTAGATACATCACTATCCGTTTCCGCGAAAGTCCGCGAGGTGAGCCTGGTTTCCCAGGCTCTAGAAAGCGCCCGCACTGAACTTCAGCGGACCATGAATGAGCTAGAACAGTCGCAGGCATGGACCGACGAACTGCTGAAGGCACTCAGCGAAGGGATAGTAAGCATAGATGAAGCCGGAAGAATCACTTTCTTCAGCCCGGGTGCCGAAAGCATCACCGGACATCCTCAGAGGGATGCGCTCGGACGGCTTTGTGATCAACTGTTTCCGCCGGCTGAAGACGGTACGCCGTTCAGTCAATTCATACCGCTGCCTGGCCAGCGCGCGAAAATACATTTGGCGCCAAAGAACGGGCGGCAGACTACCCTTGCCATGACCAGCGCTCTCCTCTGTACCCCGGGAAGCGAGAACATCGAAACGGTGATTGTGCTGCGTGACATCAGCCAGGGCGAGCTGGTACATCGGCTCTTAGGACAGTTCCTGGCCAACATCACCCACGAATTTCGTACGCCGCTCTCGGCGTTGGTTGCCTCAACGGAACTGCTTCTTGACCAATATCCTGACCTGAGCCATTCAGAACTTCAGGAGCTCCTCAGTTCCCTGCATATCGGGCTGGCAAGCCTGCAAACGTTGATCGACAACTTGCTGGAGAGCGCTAGCCTGGAGGCTGGCCATTTCCGGGTCTATCCCAGGGCCACTGATCTGGGCAGGATTTTTTCGGAGGCGATCCGCATGATGCAGCCGCTGATCGAAAAGCGCCGGCAGTGGTTGGCCGTTGAACTGCCGGCGAATATCCCCCAGGTAGTTGCCGATTCTCGACGTGTTAGCCAGGTGCTGGTCAATCTCCTTTCCAATGCTTCGGCCTACAGTCCTGATGATACCGAAGTAGCGCTGAGGGCAGCAATCGACGGCAGCAGCCTGAGAGTCACCGTCTCGGACCGCGGCCCTGGAATTCCCAAGGGAGATCGCACCCAGCTCTTCGACCGGTTTCCGACCAAGAGTCTAAGAAACTTGCACGCACGTCACGGTGCGGGGCTTGGCCTTTCGGTAGTAAAAGCGATCGTTGAGGCTCACCACGGGCTTGTAGGCATTGACGATCGCGACGGCGGCGGCTCGATATTTTGGTTTACCTTACCATTGGCGGTACACCCATGAAAGTCCTGGTCGTAGATGATGATCGTGTATTGGCAGATTTGTTGGCATTCACTCTCCGTCGGGAGGGTTTCGAGGTGATCCTTGCGTTTGACGGTGCGGCGGCGATTCAGAAATGGCAAGCCGAGTCCCCGGATGTCATCCTGCTGGATCTCAACCTGCCAAAAGTCGACGGGTTCGCCGTTTGCCAGAGAGTTCGCGCGGCTGAAGACACCCCAATCATCATCCTCACGGTTAGAGATGAGGAAGAAGACATCGTCCAGGGACTGGATTTAGGAGCCGATGACTATATCCAGAAACCGTTCAGCCCCCGACAGCTGGTTGCTCGCATCTTGGCGGTTCTGCGGCGTGCCGGCAAGACCCCGACTCCTATAGTGCCAAAGGTTGGGCAGTTCACACTAGACCGCAGCCGGCGGCTGCTGCAGATCGACTCAGGCACAGTGATATCACTAACGCCGCTGGAAACTCGCCTCATGAGCCAGTTCATGATTCATGCCGGACAGATCCTGGCGACCGAGTCCATTATTGATCACGTTTGGGGCGTCCAGGGAGCGGATCGCGACATGGTACGCCAACTAGTCCGCCGGCTGCGCCGGAAGTTGGAACCTGACCCGGCAAACCCGATCTACATTGAGACTGTGTCTGGTCACGGCTACGGCATGGTTCGCCCAGATTCACAACAGCCCTGATCCTGTCCCACTTTTGATTGGGTGGCTGGTACCAATTTAACCGCTCTTTCGTTCATCACAGCCTTGTCACAAGGCTGTCACACGCTTTGTCATCACCCCCTGTTATCCTGAGTCAACACATATGTAGCAGGCATCGCTTGGCGGTTGGCTTGTCAACTTGCTGATTACCAGTCGTCACCTCGCGGTTTGTCTGCCCGGCTCACAATTATGAGTACCGACAGATTTCTGGATTCATCCCCAGGAAGTTCGTTCAACGTATGGGCGTTTTCGCCCGACAGCAGCCGAGATGATGAGCTTCGCCGCTACGGTGATTATCTCTCAAAGCTGCTTGGCGGAGAACTGCGGCTTGGGTTTCCTGATTCCAACGGGAATGGGAATCGCAGCTCAAGAGCTGGTGACCTGTCTCGCCAACTGTTGCTTTATGGAGAATCAGATCGAGGCTTGTGGCGCCAGCTGGTCAGCGGCAGATCGTCGAGGCAGATTCTCAAGCGGTACCAATCCTCTCTCCTGATCGTCAATCAGCCGCGTATTCCCATCAACCATATTCTGCTGGTCCTGAGGATCGAAGAAATAGATAAAGTGGCGGTCGATTGGCTAATCCGCCTGGCCCAGCCAGCTGAATCGGATGTCGCCATACTGCCGGTAATGCCCATGATACCCGTAGTCCACAACCTAATTCCTGAGAGGCAGCAGGACCTTGCATCACTTCTATCACCAAATACTCGCGAAGGAACCTTGCTCAGGGCAGTGTCCGGCAGATTGCTGGAAGCGCACATTGAGGCCAATCTTCACCTCAGACAAGGGGACCCAATGTGGCAGCTCAAAACGGAATTGGTCGCCGCTGACTATGATTTGATTGTCGTAGGTGAGGATCCGGTGGATATGTGGGGTCGGTGGTTTAGGTCCGATTTGGCCGCTCTGCTGCCGCGATGCACGCGGAAGCCCATACTTGTGGCCCGATGCCCCAGAAAGTTGAAGAACACCAGTGAATCAGGCCAGGCAAAATAATACTAGACTGACGCTGGGCGGCAATCGGGCTGGACATTCCAGAAGAATCACAGCTCGCTCAATGAGCGCACTCCTGCGAAAATCGACCCTGCGGCTGGTGCTGCTATTTCTGGCGAGCATTTACTTATTCATCTTGGCCATCGAATTGATGAAAGATGGGGCACTCGCGCTTGTCCCAACGGCTGGAATGCTGATCGCCCCAGATGACCTGACCAGCAGCCTGGGCATTGGTTGGCTGTCAGCTTACGTCATGATGAGCGGATCCCCAGTAGCAGCCTCGGCGTTGACGTTCTTCGATGCCCAGCTGATTGGGCGGCTGAGCACCTTTACAATGATTACTGGCAGCCGATTGGGCGCTAGCTTTATCGTCCTGCTGATCGGCTTCGTTTACCTGCTGCGAAGACGCGGCGGCCTGGAGAATTTAGAGATGGGCCTGATGTCTCTGGTCGTCACAGGGAGCACCCACTTGCTGGCTCTTGCGCCCGGCTTGTTAGCCCTGAACTATTCCGTACTTCCCTCGGTGACCTTGAATTCAGAATCTTCACTGCTGTCCGCAACCGATGCTTTCGTGTCGCCCATCATTTCCATGTTTGCGTCTCTGCTGCCGCAGTGGGCGCTCTTTCTCTTAGGACTCTTGATTATCGTCTGCAGTTTTGCGCTTTTCGACTGTTGTATACCGAAAGTATCTCTAAAAGAAAGCCGTTTTGGACAGGTGTCGCGGCTGGTATATCGACCGGCAATCATGTTCTTGCTTGGAGCGGTTATAACGATGTTATCGATGTCCGTTAGCGTTTCACTGTCAATTCTGGTGCCACTGAGTGAGCGAGGCTTCGTCCGCCAGGAGAATGTCATTCCTTACATCATGGGCGCCAACATCACCACCTTTATTGACACCTTGCTGGCTGCTCTATTGCTGGAAAATGCCGACGCTTTTGCAATCGTTCTCATCGAAATTCTGAGCGTCGCTATCGTCTCAGGGATAATTCTGCTCTTCTGCTATCGCTTTTATGAAAGAACCGTCGTAGGTTTTGTCGGCTGGATTATCGGAAATCCTCGCCATCTGTCCCTCTCCATCGCTCCGATCTTCATCGTCCCTATTCTCTTGGTTATCTTTTAAGGAGCTTGGTTGCGATGAGAATCTTGATTGCCGCAGTAGGCCCCCCTCACCATGACACGTCACTCTCCGTTGGCTTGCTGATGGCCAAACGGTTGGACGCAGTTCCAACAATTATCACTGTGATCAAAGATGAAGATGCTGGCAATCGTGCAAAGGCTTTTCATGATCAAACCCTGGCATCGATAAAGAAGTGGTGCGCGCACGCAGACTGCGTGATCCGGGTTGGTGATCCTGGAGAAGAGATTGTTGAGTATTCCTTTGCAGCTTCGATTGACTTGATCGTCGTTGGAGCAAGCGGGTCGATCAATCCATTGCAGCGTGGAGTTGGCACCACGGCAACCTGGGTTGTCGCTCACGCTCCGTGTCCGGTGGCGATTGCCAAAGCGGAGATGTCTGACTTGAGACGGCTTCTTCTTTGCGTCAGCGCGGCAGAGAATCCCGATTTGAGCGGGGAAACCCTGACCAAAATGATAGCCAGAGCGGCCCCATCCATGGAAATAACAGTGCTGCACGTCATGTCACATATCATGGCGGCGCCCGGAACTCTATCACGTTGGCAGCTGAATGCCGATGCAAAAACACTTATTCTTGAGCACACACCAGAGGGAAAACGCATCCAGAAGGATGTCGGTATCCTGATCAGCTCGGGCGCCAAGGTCTTTCCAAAGGTCCGTCACGGTCTAGTAGTTGACGAGATTCTGGCAGAGTCGAAGGTAGGCAGCTACGACCTGATCATCATTGGCGCAAACCAAAACAGAGGATGGAAGCGATTCTTGCTGGACAATCTGGAACACCGCATCGCCGCGCAATCTGAATTGTCGATTATGATCCTTTAGGAATCCAATGGCGCTTCCCATTCTGCCGGCGCTTCCTGCATCAGACCGGCAATGCTGAATCCATCAGCCAGCATCAGGTTGATAGCGCGCTGCAGCTCATACTCACCCCTGGCAGACATCTCGACGCGTCCCAAGTAGTGGCGAATGTCGGGCGGGACAATGAAAACCAACGACGCCCCAATTTGGCTGGGCGCGCTCCCTGGCGCTGGTTTCTCGACGATCTCTGCAATCTCCCCAGAATCATTGAAACGAACGCTGCTGCGGCTGGCGAGCTCTTCGATTGGCAGCTGTTTCAGACTCACGCCGATGTCAACCCCTTGCTCCAGGTAGG
>JAHEEY010000198.1 GCA_024640485.1 Chloroflexota bacterium
ATGGCTGGCGTCACCACCGCCTTGTGGACCGCCATTGGGGTCGCCAGCCTGTTTGCCGTCTGGCGTGTGGGGCAAAAACAGAGCGTGGTATATGCCTTGGGCGGCCTGGGGGGAACGGTATTGGCAGCGGTGCTGGTAAAGCTGAGCGGCTCCGGGACCGGCTTCTTCCTGCCCGGCCTGATCAGCGGGGCAGTTACCGTTCTACTGTGCGTCGTCAGTGTGGCCCTCAACCGGCCGCTGGTAGCCTGGACCAGCTACCTGGCCCGGCGCTGGACCCTCACCTGGTATTGGCACCCCCAGGTGCTGCCGGCATACAATGAAGTCACCATCGGCTGGGGAATCGCATTTGCCGCCCGTTTGTTGGTTGAGTTCTGGTTTTACCAGCAAGAGGCAACCGGTGCCCTGGGCGCGGCCCGGCTGATTCTGGGCTGGCCCTTCACGCTGCTGCTGCTGATTGTCACCTACTTATATGGTATCTGGCGGCTGGGGAAGCTGGGCGGGCCCAGCGTATCGGAATTTGACCAGGATCAGGCGCCGCCCTGGGAGGGGCAAAAGCGGGGGTTTTAGGGCAGCGATGGCTGGTTTTCGCATGTGACGATTCCAACCTTCGCCACGGTCGCCTTGCGTCGATGGAGCCTACCGCCAGCAAACGTGCCCGCTGGACTTTCTGTCTCAGCTGCGCAAGTGGGAGTGTTCCGACAATCTCTTGGGTCCCCCTGCCTACAGCAGTCCGGTACTGCCGAAGCACGTCGATTTCAATTGTGGCGCTGAGTTCAGCGATGCCGGCATCGCTCATTTGACTGCCGGTATCACTGACATCGATTTTCATGAGTGCTTGCCAATGCCCTTGAGCAAAAACGCAGCGGATGGCCAGCTACACAGCCATATTTCATTATGTCAACCATTACTCGGGCGTATTGAGCAGCAGCTCAGGATCGCTCAGATACCTCTGCGCCAATTCATAGAACTGTCCGGCATGAAAACCGTCCATCAGGGCATGATGGGCCTGAATGGATAAGGGCATCTTTAGCCGGTCACCCTCGCTGAAGAATTTTCCCCAGGAGATGCGGGGCACAGAATCGACTGGGTTCATATGGATGGGATGGGCGATGCTGGTAAACGAAACCCAGGGAACGGTGGTCATGAAAAGTAAATCATCTTGGCCGGGCTCGTCTTCCAACACCGGCTTTGCTTTCACCTGCTGAGCTAATTCCTGAGCGCGAGCCGCGAAGCGGGAAAAGTCACTCTGGTATGGCATGGTGCAGTAGCTGAACGTATTATCGTCGGCCAAAACAATGGCAGAGGGGTGAACGATTTCATGTTCCACCACCTGATTACCGCGAATACGATAGCGAAACTCGGGCAGTTCGTTGGCGCATCTGGCCAAAAGGTAAATGATCCCGTTATTGATCGATTCCGGACGCCGCTTCAGGCTGGCGTAATAGTCGGTGATGTCGACATTGGCACACAAGTTGAAGTGAGGGTAGTCAAACGTATTATACAGCTCAAAATGCTTGCGCCGGGGCCAGCTGTTCATGTCAATATACCGCATCAAGCCTCCTGAGACAGCAGACACTAATCAACTAGATTGATCGTCTTCCAGTTTACCAGAGTCGCTTGAAGCTATCACCTTCAAGAGCCGCAATTGGACATGACCAGAGTGACGATTCCTACCACCTGCCTGGGGCAGGGAACCGCGGCACGTATCAACGTTGGATCTGCGCCCACAATTTGGGATACTTCTGGCATGAGCAATCCACACGACATTTTGTTCCAACAGGTGCCGATCGGACCGGTCACCGCGCCCAATCGTTTCTATCAGGTCCCGCACGGCAATGGGATGGGGCACCGGATGCCCCGTTCCATGGCTGCCATGCGGGGCATGAAGGCCGAAGGGGGCTGGGGAGTGGTTTGCACCGAGGAAGTGGAAATTCACCATACCAGCGACATCACCCCCTCCATCGAAGGGCGCCTGTGGCACGACGATGACATACCAGCGCTGGCGCTGATGACTGAAGCGGTCCACCGGCATGGCTCACTAGCCGGCATCGAGCTGGTCCACAACGGCATTCATGCCTGCAACTACACCTCCCGCGCGGTGCCGTTGGGGCCCCGATCCATGAGCCTGACCGATTATTCGCCCATTCAGACCCGGCGGATGGACAAGCAGGATTTCCGGGATCTGCGCCGTTGGCACCGGGAGGCCGCGCTGCGCGCTAAACGGGCTGGATTTGACATCATTTACTGCTACGCCGGACATAACTTAACCCTGCCGATGCACCTGCTTCTGCGGCGCTACAACGATCGGGGCGACGAGTACGGCGGCAGCCTGGAGAATCGGTGCCGGCTGCTGCGGGAGCTGATCGAAGACACCAAAGAAGCGGTGGGCGACAGCTGCGCGGTGGCGGTAAGGCTGGCGGTCGATGAACTGCTGGGTGAAGACGGGCTGACCAGCCAGGGTGAAGGATATGAGATCGTCTCGATGCTGGCGGAGCTGCCTGACCTGTGGGATGTCAATATCAGTGATTGGGCCAACGACTCTGCTACCTCCCGGTTTGCCAAAGAGGGGTATCAGGAACCGTATACGGCGTTCGTGAAATCGCTGACCAGCAAGCCTGTGGTCGGCGTGGGACGGTACACATCGCCGCAGTCGATGGTATCGGCCATCCAGCGGGGAATGATGGACTTGATCGGCGCCGCCCGGCCTTCTATCGCCGATCCTTTCCTGCCGCGGAAGATCCAAGAAGGACGGCTGGACGATATCCGTGAATGTATCGGCTGCAACATCTGCGTGACCGGCGACAATCTGTCGGCCCCTATCCGCTGCACCCAGAACCCGACCATGGCTGAGGAATGGCGGCGGGGCTGGCACCCGGAACAGATCCCCTCCAAGAAAAGCGAGGCGGAGATATTAGTGGTCGGGGGCGGCCCGGCTGGGCTAGAGTGCGCTCAAGCGCTGGGACAGCGGGGCTACCCGGTGACCTTGATTGAAGGCCGGCAGCAGCTGGGCGGACGAGTGGCCCTGGAGGCCAATCTGCCGGGGCTAATGGAATGGCGTCGGGTAGCTGATTGGCGGCTGAGCCAAATCGAGAAGATGGCCCATGTCTCACTGTTCCCGGGAAGCCAGATGTCGGCGGCCGATGTCCTGGAATCGGGACTTGAGGATGTGATCATCGCTGCCGGGGCTAGCTGGCGGTCCGATGGCATCGGCCGCACGCTGTGGAAGCCGATTCCCTGCCATGGGCCGGTCTCTGTTTTCACGCCAGACGACTTGATGGCAGGACGGCTGCCGGACGTCGGCGAGGTGCTGATATACGACGACGACCATTATTACATGGGCGGGGTCCTGTCTGAACTGCTGGCGCAGGCCAACTGTCAGGTAACGCTGGTGACCCCGGCGCCGCTGGTCTCCTATTGGAGCCAATACACGCTGGAACAGAAACGTATCCAGCGCCGGCTGGTGAGCCTGGGAGTCAAACTGCTCACCCAACATACCGTCAAATCCATACAGCCGGACAGAGTTGAGCTCAACGATTTGATCTTGGGAACAGCAGTTGAACGCAGCTGTCAGGCCGTAGTACTGGTTACCGAGCGGCAGCCTAATGACACTCTGTTCCGGTCACTGCAGCCGGCGTTGGGGGCGAAAAAGCTGCGATCGCTGCGAGTCATCGGCGATGCCGAGGCACCGGGCACCATCGCCCGGGCCGTCTACGCCGGCCATCTGGCGGCGCGTGAGTTCGACGAACCAGCCGTTCATCAGACCCCTTTTCAAGTAGAACGACCTGCGTTGTAGTCATCGGCGTCTAGAGAGATCAGCTGGAACGGGATTCCCGCATGTAGAGGTAGGCGGGTACGGCGCAGGACAGTCCGATGAGCAGGTTGAGCACGACAAACGGCAGAGGGCCGGGCCCTTTGCCCTGTTTTTGCTGGTAGGCCATGGCCACCCAGAAGACAAATGAAGTGATCAACAGATCCGCACTGAAACCGCCGGCGGCACCGTTGGCAAACAGAGCCGAGACGAATCCCCCAAGATTCAACCCCTCATCAGCAAAAAACTGGAAAAAGAAGATATAGGGCACCACGGCACCGATAATGGCCATCAGTAAGTAGAATCGTTTCATGTTTACCTCCAGAGATAGGTGAATGAGTTCGAATTAGAAGACGCGTAATTCTCGACGCCTGAAGCAGCCCGCTGTCCCAGGCTTGTAGGCGGTGCCCTTCAATCAGGCGTGGCCCGAAAATACAGTCAACGGGTATTGATGTCGCGCTTCACTCGGAATGGAGAAGTGAGCGGAGCAGCGCAGGGCGGCGGGTCTAAGGATAATGAACGATACAAATGATATCAAACAGCTGTCTGAGTCGCTAGCCTACGCTCTCTGCCTCATGGTCCAGCAGCCGCTGCTTGCGATCAGTTCCCCAGCGATATCCGCCCAAGCCGCCGCTGCTGCGGACTACCCGGTGGCAGGGTATAAGGACGGCGATCTTATTGGCGCCACAGGCGCCGGCAACGGCTCGCACCGCTTTGGGATTTCCAACGGCAGCCGCGACCTGAGCGTAGCTGGCGGTGGTTCCGGCGGGGATCTCCTGGAGGGCACTCCAAACGCGGCGTTGAAAGGCAGTCCCTTGAATGTCCAGGGGCAAATCACCCCCTTGTCCCGGCTGCTCCAAGCAGGTCAGGACTCGGGCCACCGTCTCCCCCAAGCCCGGCGCGTCCGGGATCAGCTTGGCATGTGGGAAGCTGGCGATCAGCCGCGCTTGAAGCAAATCGGCTGATTCATCAAGATCGATGCGGCAGACGCCACGTTCTGAGAGGGCTACCAGCATCTGGCCAAGATAAGACGATACGATAGCGAAGCGAATGATCATCTCAACTCCCCCGTTCTTGTACTCTTTGGGCTTCATCCCCAGCGAAGGGGTAGCATGTTGATAGAAGCGGCTGGTGGATTCATAACCAGCATTGAAAACCGCCTCAGTGATGGTGTCGTCTTGCTGAATGCGAACGCGCACCTTCTCCAGCCGCTTTTCAGCGGCATATTGGTTTGGCGTAATGCCAACAACCCGCTTGAACAACCGGTGAAAGTGATACTTACTCAAGCCAACGGCATCCGCCAGCTGGGCTAATGTGGGCGGGCGCTCTGCCGTTTCGATCAGCTGGCAAGCAACCTTGACCGCGTCAGCAGCGGCATCGAAAGGCTCTGCGGCTTGCGGTTGGCACCGTTTGCAGGGGCGATAGCCGGCGTCCTCCGCCGCCTGGTGATGTTCAAAAAAGCGCACATTCTCACGTTTAGGCTGGCGCGAAGGACAGCCGGGACGGCAGTAGATGCCGGTGGTGGCCACACCGTAGACGAAACAGCCGTCGGCACCTTTATCCCGCGCCGCGACCGCCCGCCAACGGCTCGATTCAGATTGGTAGCTATTCTTGCTGATCAAACTTGCCATACAAGCCTCCGAAAATTCTGCTATTTGCCTTATTCTACGGCTCGACGGCAAAACTTGACAGCTGTTTCTTGCGCTCTAATTCGCCTGCTGGAACCGGCATCAAGCAGTTCCTGCCGAGGCCAGGAGCGATCGACTCATCCTCAGTTCGTTACAGCTCAATGTACAAAGGGGATGAGACGCCAGGTGCGGCCGGCATATGTCTCCCACTCCGGCCCAAAAGCTTGGTGCATCATCACCTCTTCATCACGGATACGGAAGACAAGCACCAGCGTCAAGACAGCAACCAGGATCAGCGCCAGCCAGGAGCGGAAAATCAGGGCGATCCCGGCGGTGAACAGGACGATCCCAAGGTATCTGGGATGCCGCAAATACCGGTATGGCCCACTGGTAACCAGCTGATGATCTGGTTGAATGGCAACCTCTACACTGAACTGTTTGTCCAGGAACGCTTCCGCCCAATGCATTCCGCTGAAGCCAAAGGCGAATAGGCCAAGACCGGCATAACGGACCAACGCCGATTCGGCCAATACGCCGATCGCTCGCCGGTCACCATAGGGAGCGGTGACAACAATGGCCAGGGGAACCAGCTGCAGCAGCAGCAGGGTAATTCGCTGGTAGGGCGTTGTGCCTTTCTTTCCGCCGCGGTTGCCCCCCACCCCAGGGATCTTGATCAGTACAACCAGCTGCAGCATTACAACCAACAGGACGTAGCCCAACCGGGCCGATTGATCCATGAACCCGGCAGCATCGCCAATACCCCACGCCAGGAGCGGCAGGCCAACAAAGATGAAGATGCCGATCGCCAAGGTCATCAAAGTACGGATTACAGCATTCATTCGGACACCTCGCTCAATTTGACATAACTAATCCGGGGAGCCCAGCTGCTCTCCGGCTGAGCCAATCCAGACACAGCAGTGACTACTAGGACGGGGTCGATTTTGGCTGAAGTCCATAGGGACGTCGTGGATCAATCAACCACAGCGGTTGCTTCAATCTCAATCAAGAAATCACCATTGGCGAGCGACCGGACTCCAATCCATGTTGTCGCTGGTGCCTGGCTCTGTGGGAAATGGGCCAGAAGTGCCTCGCTGACATGATGGCTGTTGGACATCTGCTCTTCCACAATATAGATACGCAGGGAAACAATGTCGGACAGGCCCCCACCAGCTGCCGCCATGGCTGTCTTGATGTTGCGGAAAGTCTGCCAGATCTGCGCCCGCAGATCGCCAGGGCCGACGATCTGCTGCTGCTCATCCCAGGCCACCTGCCCGGACAGATATACTGTCCGTCCGCCGCTGCTAGCCACTATCTGTGAGAAGCCGTACTGCAGGCTGGGAAATAGTCGGGGCGGATTGATTCGCTCTTTGGGCATCTAATGATCCTAATCAATGAACCTTCATGCTTCTTGTGAGTTGTTTTTGGCTTGAGCACCTAACTGGCTCAGCTCCTGCCGTACTTGTTCGATCTCGTCAGACAACGCCTGCTTATCATCATCGACCGCTTCTTTGAGCCGGGCCTCCAGATCACTGATCTCCTTCTCCAATTCGTGACGCTGGGTCTCTAGCTGCTCCGCCTGCTCGGCCTTATCAAAGGCGATTTCCTCAGCGATCGGAACAGGGGTGGCAACACTCTTGCGATAGCGGGCTGGGATGAACTTGGTGCCGTCAATTATGGGGCGCTGGTTCATGAATGCCGGTGACACGATTTCGATGTTGGCTTCGTGAAGGACATCGAGGACGCTGCGGCGCAAATTGGATCTCGTGGTCAGCAGCTTCTTGACATCGGTCAGCAAGCCGCTGACCCGGTAGGTGATGGAGAAATCGCCCAGCTCCAAGATGTGGACAAAGCAGTCACTCAATCCACACTGCTCCGCTGCTTTTGGCAGCAGTTCCTCGATACGGGAATGGTGAACATCATACCCCAGCGAGAGACTGGTGGAAACGATGGTGCCCGAAGCCCTGACCACGGTATGGGGGCGAGAAATGAGATAGGTGTTGGGCACTGAAATCAATTCGCGAGTTTCGGTCTGTATCTCGGTATCAAACAGACCGCGTTCCGCCACCCTGCCGAACTGCTCCTCTATGCGAATGTAGTCGCCGGTGCGAAAAGAACGCGTCATCCGCAGCATAAGGCCCGCCATTAAGTTGGCGACGATATTGGTGGACGAGAAGGCGACCACACCAGAGAGGAGCAAGCCCACCAGGCCGATAATCTGATTGCGGGTGCTGGCATCGACCGGCAGGGTCAGAATGATGGCAATCAGACCGGCTACAGTCAGGGCCAACATCCCTATCTGGCGAGAAAACCGGCGTTCATTTCCCAGTTCAGGATGGCGGGATAGGAGCAGCCAGTTGGCCAACCACAATGTGAGAGAGACCAGGACCACAGCAACAACAAGGGGAATCAAGATCATAGCAATATCCGGGAATAGCGCGGCGGCAGCTTCTATGCCGCAGTCTGCTGTTGATAATGCCAGTCCAAGCGACCTTGAACCGGGCGCCTATTCTAACATTATCTGGCGCCAGTTCCAGATGTCTGCGACCGCCGCTATTCTGATTTCTGATCTCCTGGTCGATAGGCCATGTTCATGTACAGATCACCTTGCTCCAGTTCATACAACATTTGGTCAAGCCGTTTCTGCTTCGTTTCGGGACGTTTGGCGCGATTGATCCAGCCAAGATAATCGTTCCGCTGGTAAGGGGGCCGGCGGTCATAAGCATGGAGCAGATCGCTCTCAACCAGCGCCTGCCGAACGAAGGGAGGCATCGGCTGTATTGGGCGGGAAAGGGTTGAGAGATCTGTTTCGCTCATGGTACACCTTGAAGCGCGAGCCGGCTCGCGCGTGGGCGCTGCGATAAGCGCCGCTTGGCAAGTCATCTAGGAAGCAGCGCTACCTACATCCATCCGGCGGGCAATCTCATCGCGAACTACCGGGGCCACTT
>JAHEEY010000199.1 GCA_024640485.1 Chloroflexota bacterium
GAAAGCGGATGAGTTCAAAAGCATATATCCCGTACACCACGAAATAGCCGATAAAGGCCAGCAGCGCCAGAGCGATCAGGATTCGGGGCAGCCAGCGAACGATCTCTTCCCAACGTTCACCTACCGGCACGGGGCTCGGTTCCACAATCTCTTCACTTATTTGTTGATCCATACTCATGCCGGACGGTCTCCCATCGGTAGGAGGCTGATGCCCAGCAGTACCGAGGCAGCGGCAGCTATGAGCGCCAGCCGCTGCGCAGGTCCAATCCCTTGAAAGTTGCCTGCCCCTAACAGGTCCACGGCAACAGTTGCCACAGCGGCAGCGCCGCCTATTAGTATAAAAAGTAGTCCAAGCTGTCTCTTAGTCATAATTACGGTATTGTGCGGGTTGAGTCGCGGGCCACTAACCTACGTCCATCAGCTACATGAGGCTGGGGATGCGCGTCAAAGGCACCTCGAAAGAATAATACCCGCCCTTACTCGGTCGGTCCACTGCCGGCACCGATTCTGATCATTTTATACAGCAATTCATCCAGAGCCGTTTGGTCCCATAGGTTTTCCCGCCGGCCTGCCCATTTTCCCTCGCCCAACACGGCAAAACAGTCTATACTTTAGGGGTGAGGAGCTAAGCATCACACATGCCGAATATGGCGCCACTATTATGCCGAGTCAGTCAAAACGCTCAGATTGCCCGATCTAGCTATTGAACCGATGTCAGATCGTAAAGACGCCAAAGCGTTTCAGCTGGATCCAGCTGAAAGAAAATCTTCCGCCCCTCAATTCTCGGCTGAACCGCAGCCCTGGTGGGGAATGCCAGCGCGCCTGCTGGCTTTTGCTGGCCGCCGCCTAGTGTCTGGCGCCCTTGTCCTTCTCTTCATTATTTTCCTGAGCTATTTGGGGCTGGATATGGCTGCGGGCACCAAGTTAGTACCGGCGGCAACCAGCGCCCTGCCCAACACCGCCGCGTATATCGGCAGACTGGCGCACATGGATCTTGGTTTGACCCAAGCAGGCAGCGACACTTTGCTGCCGCTGCCGGTAACCCAGGTTCTCGCGGAGCGCCTGCCCCGCAGCCTGGGACTGCTGCTCCTGGCACTGCTGCTGGCTTCCGTCCTGGGGATCCTCTTGGGAATCACCGCGGCGCGAAGCCGCTCCGGACGATCTTTAGGGGTGCTTATCAGCACCATCGTCGGTATCTCATTGCCCAGCTTCTTCGCCGCTTTCCTGCTCCAATTGGGAGCTACCAGCTACACCCGTTTTACCGGCCAACGGCTGCTTCCAGTAGGTGGTTTTGGCTGGGATAAGCACCTGATCCTGCCGGTCCTGGTGCTGTCCGCCCGCCCTATTGCCCAGATCACTAGGATTACCTTTGTCTCCGTTCAGCAAGCGCTGCGGCAGGATTATATCCGCACCGCTCGAGGGAAAGGGCTGCACAATCTCCAGATCATGCTGGTTCACGTGATGCGCAATGCCGCTATCCCGATCCTAACTACCATCGGCGTCTCCCTGCGCTTCTCCTTGAGCAGCCTGCCCGTGGTGGAATACTATTTCGGCTGGCCCGGCGCCGGATTCACCCTGCTCAAAGGTATCGCCCAGCAGGACACCGACCTCACCATTGCCCTTTCGCTTTCACTGGCGATCATGTTCATCTTGATCAACCTGATTTTGGAGACAAGCTACCGCGTCATCGATCCCCGACTAGGGCAGTTCTCTCCGACGCCGTCCGGCGGCGAAAAGCGGCATCCGAAAGCATGGTTGGGCCAACTATTGAAGCGGCTGCGAGGTGTGCGATCCGCTTCCTACGCTCGGGCCAGCTGGCACTTGCTTCCAAGAGCAGCCGAACCCCTCCCGCCGCTGCCCACCGCTCAGTCGAAAAATGACTCGGCACTTATCCTGGAGGACGCCGGCGAACAGCCGCGGTCTCGAAAGCTGATGTGGATGGCCACCCTGCGGAATTACCCGTTGATAGTAGGCAGTTTGATGGTCGCTGCGCTGTTGATAGTCCTATTCCTTGGCCAGTATCTGACACCTAACATCCCATACCATACCCAGGGATTAGTCAAGATCGATGGTGTCTTGACACCGCCTCCATTTCCTCCAGGCGAACGTTACCCCTGGGGCACAGACCTTTTAGGCCGCGGCATTATGAGCCTGATCATCGCTGGTGCCCGGCAGACCTTGACCCTGGGCATCCTGGTGGTCGCTGCCCGCACAGCCGCTGGGGTAATCCTGGGCCTGGCTGCCGGCTGGTGGAGTGGGAGCAGCTTGGATCGGTTGATTCTAGGTCTGGCGGAAATCATTTCAGCCTTCCCCACCCTGCTGCTGGCGATGATCTTGATACTGGCTATCGGCATCCGGCAGGGGATGACCACGTTTGTCATTGCCCTCTGTCTCGTCGGCTGGGACGGGGTGATGCAGTATGTGCGCAGCGAAGTGATTACGATCCGGCCCAAACCGTATATCGAAAGCGCCATTGCCGCCGGCGCTCGCAGCCGCAGGATCATCACCCGCCATATCTTGCCCAATCTGTTCGCCGCCTTGATCTCCATCACTGCTCTAGAAATGGGCGCGGTGCTGATGCTTCTGGGCGAACTGGGTTTCCTGAGCATCTTCATCGGCGGCGGCGCCTTATTCCACTTACCCACTGGGGCCTTCCTCTATTCCGACGTCCCTGAATGGGGGGCGCTGCTCAGCGACGTGCGCTACCAGGCCCGCAGCTATCCCTGGACAGCTCTGTACCCCATGCTGGCGTTCTTCGTCTCTATATTGAGTTTCAACCTGCTGGGCGAAGGGATCCGGCGGCGGCTGGATGAGGGGCGTCTGATCATCAGCCGGCTGATCAACCGGTACACCGTTGCCCTGCTTATGCTGATGGCAATAGGGATCTACTGGCTGCAGATCAACAGCGGGGTGACCTCCTATTACAAGAACCAGGCCAGCGTCTTCGACAGCCAGCGAGCATTGGCCCATGTGGCCGCCCTGGCGGATGAAAATTGGTCAGGCCGCGCATTGGGAACCGAAGGCATGGGAGAAGCTGCCGATTACATCGCAGCTGAGTTCGAAGCCCTGGGGCTGCAGCCTGCTGGGCGCAGCGCCACTTTCTTCCAGGAACGGAAGCGCTCCTTCGAGCAGCTGGAGACCGTGCCGCTGTTCTCACTGCAAGATGGCGGGGCTCAGCCTGTGTACGGGCGCGATTTTGCCGTTTATCCAGGCCGAAACATGAGTCAGGGTAAAGCGGAAAGCCCGATCCGCTTCATCGGCCTGGGACAGCCGCTGGGCAACTTGGGCCAGATTTGGCGGCTGGCCTATCCGGACCTAGATCGGGCATCGTTCGACGGGGAGATCTTGCTGACCAGGTCTGCTCGCGAAGCCGCCATCCTGTCCGGCGTCCCCAAAGACGGCCTGCTGGTGGTGACCGAAGATCCCACCCTGGTAGGGCAGCGTTTTACCCTGTCTGGCCGTTCTGGAAAATGGTTGAGCCTCAGCAGCGGAGAATGGTTTGGTGAAGAGACCCCATCGCTGTGGATCTCGGAGGAAATGGCCCAGCGATTGCTGACCGGCAGCGGCGAAAGCCTGGACACATTGGACAAAACAGTGGCACAGCTGGTGCCTGAAGCTGTATACCAGCTACCCTTGAACGCTTCCGCCGAGATGCAGGTAGAGGGAACCCTGGTGGAACAGCAGCCGGTCCGAAACGTCTTGGGCTACATCCCGGGCACGGAAGGATTTGACCTCTGTGAAACTTGCCTGGGCAAGCAGTTGATTGTGGTGATGGCCCAATATGACAGCCCACCTCAGGGGCCAGAAGGGGTTTATCCGGCGGCCAACGATAATGCCAGCGGCGTCGCGGTGATGCTGGAGGCGATCCGGCTGCTGCAGCAGACCGATTACCAGCCATACAAGACGTTTCTGTTCATCGCTTATGCCGGCGAAGGGCTGGATGGCGGCGAGCCAATCATCGACTCCGATGTCAACAAGTTCCTGCAGGCTAAGGTAGGGTTTAGCCAGCTGAATTTGGAGGCGATTGTAATTATGCGGGGGTTGGGGGGCGGTTCTGGAAACCGGCTGGAAATCTCCGCTGGCGGCAGCTTGCGCCTGGCCGATATGTTTGAAAAATCTGCCAGACGCATGGGCACCGGCACCGTCCGTACGGACGAAAATGTCAACCTAGGCATCATTTACCAGGAAGGCAGTTCGTTCCAACAAAGCGGACAGAAAGCGCCGGTAGTGCGATTGTTTTGGGACGGCTGGGAGCAGACCAGCCGGACCTCAGCGGATCATTTGACAGATATCTCCGCTGATAAACTAGAGGCCAGCGGCCGCGCCCTAGCCCTATCTTTGATGATTCTAGGACGGGAAACCGAGTACTAGCCCAGGAAGTGGGTGAAGGCGCTGTGAAACGGGTCCGGCTCAACTGGTCATCTTTTTGGTAGAATTGTGCGAGTCGTGCTAATTTGATGCGCCATCCTGGTGGCGTGTTGCCAAAGGCAGCTCCTGAAATGCCCTGAAGGTGCCGGTATCCGAAGGTGTCGTCCCATCTGGGGAACTAGAATATCATCATGATCTTTCGTCCACTTTAGTAGAGTCGTACAGGGTACCATGCCAAACACAGAGCAATCATCGAAAACAAATGATTTAATTGCCCCCTCAACACAAGCCGGCGGCCCTTCCGCGCAGGCACAAAGGCGCTTTGCCGCCAGCCTGCTGGGAATTGTGACATTTGTGGGAAAACGGCTGGCGTTTGGCCTCATGATCATGCTGGCGATCATCTTTCTCAGCTATCTGGGATTGGATATGGCCAGGGGGACTTCTTTGGCGGACGCTGCTGCTGAAGCGGTTCCTGCTTCTCTCTCCTACGTCGGCCGCCTGCTCCAAGGAGACATGGGATTAACCACCGCCGGCAGCGACACCCTAATCCCGGTGCCGGTCACCCAGGTTATTATCGAGCGCGTCCCCCGCAGTTTCGGGCTGCTGGGTATCTCGCTGCTCTTCGCGGCGATCCTGGGTGTGATCATGGGGGTCTCATCGGCCCGCCGCCGCGACCGCCGATCGCTGGGGATCCTGCTGGGCTCAATCATCGGCATTTCGGTACCCAGTTTCTTCGCCGCTTTCCTGCTGCAGTGGGCGGCCACCAGTTATACGCAGAAGGTAGGAAAGCCGCTGCTTCCCGTCGGCGGTTTCGGCTGGGACGCCCACCTCATCCTGCCGGCACTGGTGTTGGCTGCCCGTCCCATCGCTCAAATAACCCGCATGACCTTCGTCTCGGTACGAGAGGTATGGGCTCAGGATTACATTCGCACCGCCCGCAGCAAAGGATTGTACCGGCATCAAGTCCTGTGGGTGCACGTCATCCGCAATGCCGCTATACCGATTCTAACGACCATCGGCGTTTCCCTTCGCTTCAGCCTTAGCAGCTTACCGGTGGTGGAGCTGTACTTCGGCTGGCCTGGGATCGGCTTCACACTGCTCAAAGGTATCTCCCAGCAGGACACCGACCTCACCATTGGCTTGTCCCTCTGCCTGGGTGCCCTGTTCATCCTGGTCAACCTGCTGCTCGAGTTGAGCTACCGGCTGATCGACCCCAGGCTGACCGCCAACAGCGGCCAAGCCGATGCCGCGGAAAAGCGAACCATCTCCCAGCTCTTCAGCGAACTGGCCGACGGCACGGCAGATTGGCTAACAGACAATCTGCTGGTTAATTGGATCAAGCGGCGGGGTACCAAAGCGGTACAACCTAGTTTCCAGACCTTGCTGGTCAGTCAGGATCTGGATGAGACCAACGAAACCGCCGGCTCTCCTTTTGCCAAGCTGTCAGCCTGGACCCCTATTTTGAGCAACACCCCATTTATTGTGGGCGGGCTGCTGGTTCTGGCGCTGCTGGTCGTTATCTTGGCCGGCCCTAATCTGGCCCCTAACAACCCGTACACCACCCACGGCCTCACGATGGTTGACGGCCAAATGAAGGTCCCCCCTTTCGCCCCGGATGAGATATTCCCCTGGGGCACCGACCCGTTGGGCCGGGACATCCTCAGTCTGGTCCTGGCTGGTGCGCGCCAAACGGTGGGGCTGGCCTTGATGGTGGTCGTTGCCCGAATCCTGGTTGGCATCTTGCTGGGCGCTGCCGCCGGCTGGTCCAGCGGCAGCCAGATCGACCGCTTTATTCTGGGGATTGCTGAAGTGATCTCCGCCTTTCCCACCCTGCTCTTAGCGATGATCCTTATTTTGGCATTGGGCATCCGTCAAGGGATATGGCCGTTCGTCGTCGCCCTCTGTTTTGTCGGCTGGGGAGAGATCATGCAGTTCGTGCGCAGTGAAGTGATGGCCCTGCGCCCCAGGCCGTTCGTGGAGAGCGCCACCGCTGCCGGCGCCCGCACCCCGCGGATCATCAGCCGGCATATCCTGCCCAACCTGTTCTCAGCGCTGATTTCCCTGGCCGCGTTGGAGATGGGGGCGGTGCTGATGCTCCTGGGCGAATTAGGGTTCATCAGCATCTTTATTGGCGGCGGCTCGTTTGTCGAGCTGGACACCATGGGCGCCCCTTTCCACTACTCCGATGTACCCGAGTGGGCCGCGCTGCTGAGCAATGTTCGCACCTACGCCCGCAGCTACCCCTGGACAGCCTTATACCCCACCCTGGCCTTCTTCATGGCCATCCTCAGCTTCAATCTATTCGGCGAAGGAATTCGCCGGCTGGTTGAAGACGGCAGCTTGATTATCAACCGCATGGTCAATAAGTACACCATCGCGTTGGCGGTGTTGGCCGCCATAGCGCTGACCTGGATACAGGCGAACAGCGGTCCCATCACCATCTATCAGCGATCAGCAGAAACGTTCGATGGAGAGCGGGCCTTGAGCAGTGTCGCCGCACTGACCGATCCGGCATGGGAAGGACGTGGGCTGGGAACTCCTGGGATAGATGCCGCCGCGCACTATATTGCCGACCAGTTCGAATCGTTGGGGCTGCAGCCAGCTGGACAAGGGCTGACCTACTTCTTCCAAAGGCCTCGCGATTTCGAGCGCATCTTATCCGTACCTACCTTCACCATCGAAGATCAGGGCCCACCGCCTGTGTACGGGGTCGACTTCGTGCCATATGCCGGCCCTTTGATGACCATGGGCGAGATAACCGCGCCAGTCCGCGTGGTCAGGCTGGGATCGACGCCGCCTCAGGCAAGGGGCGGCAGCTGGCGCGCGTTCCCCGATCTGCGCACTGCCGACTATTCCGATGAAGTGCTTCTGGTGCTGTCTGAACGGGACGCCTTCATCTTGGGCCGAGAGGTCCCCTTGGGCGGCATGCTGGTGGTTACCGACAACCAGGAACTGATGGGGAAACGGTTCACCCTGTCCGGGCGATCGGCGGCCAGCAGCCTGGGCTTCGGCAGCACCAGAGAAGGAAAGGATGCCCCCTCATTCTGGATTAGCGAAGAACTGGCCGATCGCCTGCTGCAAGGTTCCGGGCATTCCCTAAGTGAACTGCAGGCCCAGATCCCGGATCTGGGATTCGCAGCATTGAATGAGATTCCACTATCCAAAGAGGTCAGCTTGAAGGTCGACGGCGTCCAGGAGAGGCGTTTTATGGCCAGCCATGTCATCGGCCACCTGCCGGGCTCAGCCGGTGTCAGCGGCGAACAGAAGTTGGACGATCGCTTGATCGTCGTCCTGGCCCAGTACGACAGCCCCCCTCCGGGACCGGAGGATGAACCCTATCCGGCGGCCAACGACAATGCCAGCGGTGTGGCTGTGATGCTGGAAGCGATCCGGATCCTGCAGGAAAGTGACTATGAACCGTACCGGACCTTTCTCTTTGTGGCCTACAGCGGAGAAGGGATGGAAGGCGGCGAAATTGTTTCCGATCCCGATGTCGGCAGCATACTGCAGGCCAAGATCGGCTTCGCCTCGGCCTACGAGCTTGAGGCAGTGATCCATCTGCGCGGCCTGGGGGGCGGCAGCGGCGACCGGGTTGAGCTCTCGGCTGGCGGCAGTCTGCGGCTGGCGGAGATGTTTGAAATGGCCGCCAAGAAAGTCGGCACCGATGTTGTCCGGGCCGACGAAAGCATCGATATCGGCATCATTTACGAGCTGGGAACCCCTTTCCAAAGCGGCCAGGAGGCGCCGGAGCTGCGGTTGTTCTGGGAAGGATGGCAGCAGACGTCTCATACATCTTCCGATCAGCTGGCCAATATCTCAGCTGCCAACCTGGAAGACGCCGGGCGAGCCCTATCCATGGCACTGATGATCCTGGGGCGTGAAACCCAATACTAGCGTGAAGCTAACGGGAAGCCATTCGATTAGCAAAAGAGCGAGACACAAACCTCTCGCTCTCTTGCTTTCGCCATGTCAATTTTGGGGGCGGCTGCGCCGATGCCGTTTCCCGGCAC
>JAHEEY010000200.1 GCA_024640485.1 Chloroflexota bacterium
GGTCGTATTCCATCTCAGTCAGCCAATCCCAGGCCCAGCCGGTAGCGACCTTCCAAGCATGGTCAGCCAGCCAAGCACGCGCCAACTCAGCCGAGATCTCGCGCTCATTGGCTCCGTCGAACACTGGCGTGATGGCGCGGAATCCCAAACGGCTGGCCGCCCAACCTAAATGAGCTTCGAGCACCTGGCCGATGTTCATACGGCCGGGCACACCCAATGGACTCAAGACGATGTCGACGGGCCGGCCATCAGCCAGATAAGGCATATCTTCGATCGGAACGACCTTGGAAATGACACCCTTGTTACCATGGCGACCAGCCATCTTGTCGCCTTCGGAAATCTTACGACGCTGAGCGACGCTGACGCGCACCATCGTTTCCACACCAGCCGGCAGATCCCGATCGTGCTGTCTGTTGAACACATGAACATCCACGACCTTACCGCGGGCGCCGTGAGGCAGCCGCAAGCTGGAATCTTTCACTTCACGCGCTTTGTCACCGAAAATGGCCCGCAGCAGTTTTTCCTCAGGGCTGAGTTCTTTCTCACCCTTTGGCGTAATCTTGCCGACGAGAATGTCATTTTCTTTGACGTCAGCGCCTACGCGAATGATGCCGCGCTCATCCAGATCCTTCAGAGCATCTTCACTGACATTAGGGATGTCATAGGTGATTTCCTCAGGACCTAGCTTGGTGTCACGGGCTTCAATCTCATGCTTCTCGATGTGAACCGAGGTGAAACGGTCGCCGCGAACCAGGTTTTCACTGATAATGATCGCATCCTCGTAGTTGCCACCTTCCCAAGAGAGGAAGGCAACCACGACATCTTGACCAAGGGCAAGCTCGCCAAACTGAGTCGATGAGCTGTCTGCCAACACTTCACCCTTGGAAATCCGCTGTCCCTTCATAACAATGGGACGCTGGTCAATACAGGTGCTTTGGTTCGACCGGTTGAATTTTCGCAAGTTGTAGTTGCGCGGACCTTCCTCACCAACAACCATGATACGGTCACCGGTAACGCTGACGACTTCACCGTCAGCGGCAGCTACCACGATCTGACCAGAGTTATAGGCGGCCAACACTTCCATACCGGTGCTGACAATCGGCGCATCCGGCGAAAGCAACGGCACAGCCTGGCGCTGCATGTTGGAGCCCATCAAGGCCCGGTTTGCATCGTCATGCTCGAGGAAGGGAATCAACGCAGCAGAGATACCCACGATTTGACGGGGAGCCACGTCCATGTAGTCAATGCGCTGCACCGAGGTGAAGCGGAACTGCTGGTTGCGGCGAGAGGAAACACGCTTCTCAGTGAACTGCCCGTTGGCATCCAACTTGGCGTTTCCCTGAGCGATAGTGAAATGATCTTCCTCATCAGCCGACATATAGGTAATGTCATCAGTGATGTACGGTGTAACTTCAACTTCTTCAATACCAGCGTCTTGGATCGCCTTGGCGAACTTCTTGTTAATCGTCTTGCCCGAGGCGACCACGATCTCGCCAGTCTCAGGATCGACAACGTTAAGAAAAGCGCTGTGCCCGATAAGCTCTTTGCTGTTGGCAGCCAGCTTATTATTGACGCGGCGATAAGGAGTCTCAATAAACCCGTACTTGTTGACGCGACCGTATGATGCTAGACGGCCGATCAGGCCGATGTTGGGACCTTCAGGGGTCTCAATCGGGCAGATACGACCGTAATGACTGTGATGGACATCACGGACCTCAAAACCAGCTCGCTCACGGCGAAGACCGCCGGGACCCAAAGCTGATAATGTGCGTTTGTGAGTCAACTCTGCCAGCGGGTTGGCCTGTTCCATAAACTGGCTCAACTGAGAACTGCCGAAGAACTCTCGGACAGCAGCCACCACGGGACGGATGTTGATCAACGATACTGGGGTGACATTTTCCTTGCCGCGAATCGACATACGCTCGCGCACCACCCGCTCCATCCGGCGCAAGCCGACGCGAATCTTGGCCTGAAGCAGCTCACCAACCGTCTTGACACGGCGATTACCCAGATGATCGATATCATCCGGGCCTTCTTGCCCGTTGTTGATCAGAATCATGCGGCGAACCAGCTGAACGATGTCATGCTGGGTCAGCGTACGGTGCTCCAACGGGACGATGCCCTGCAGCCCCAACCGCTTGTTCAGCTTGTAACGGCCGACGCGCGCCAAATCATAACGGCGTTGATCGTAGAGCTGTTCCCGCAGATATTGGGTGGCATTGTCCAAGGTTGGCGGATCGCCAGGACGCATACGCTTGTAAAACTCGATGAGCGCCTGTTCCGCAACCGGCTCATCTTCATTCCACGGCGGCTCCTGTTCAATGCTGCCTTGAATGTAAAGATGCTCACCGTTGGTATCTACATCTTCAAACAAGGAAAGCAGGATCTCATCACCGCCGTCTTTCAGCAGCGTGCTGCCCAGACCATCATCGACTGCCGCCATAGCGCGCAGGAATAAGGTGACGGGCACAGTCCGCTTACGATTGAATTTGACGGTGAGATAATCAGTCTTTCGCGTTTCAAACTCCATCCAGGCGCCGCGATCGGGGATGAGCTTGCCCATGGTCAGAGGACGACCGGTAGCACGTTCTTCTTCGATGGCAAAATAAGCGCCAGGGGAACGGATCAGCTGGCTGACTACGACACGCTCGGTGCCGTTGATGATGAAAGTGCCGGCAGGAGTCATCAGAGGGAAATCCCCCATGAAGATGTCCTGAACAATCGGCTGATCGAGATTGGCGCTGTAAAGCACCGATCTTACGTAGAAAGGAGCCGCGAAGCTCATGTCCCGCTCAATGCACTCGTCGACGTTGTACTTCGGTTCACCGAACCAATACTTCAGATCGAACCCTTCAACCTCTGGCAGGTTGCAAGGGAAATAGAGCTTCAAACTGTGATTGTAGCTCTCTATCGGCGAGATTTCTTCAAACAAATCGACTAACCCGCTGTCGATGAATTGCTCAAAAGAGTCCAATTGAACATCGATCAACGAAGGCAATGCAAGCGGATCAGTTGTACGCGCGTAACTTTTAGTTGGAAGTTTTGCCATTAATCCTCATTTACTCCCTGCAAGGCAAACTGCGTTTGCCTCAAAGACTAAACCAAACTCTTATCTAGAATATCTGGTTTGGTTAGCTTATATATAGCGGCAGTGCTACACAAACGAATTGTCACAAAGATGGGGTGCAACCAAAATTCGTTGCACCCCAACTCGCATTATCGTTATAAAGCCGCCCTTACGGTCCTCAGGGACACATACCATATTCTCGTGCAAACGCGATTATCGCATAATAGACGAAACGATAGTATATCAACCAGATTTTATATTGTCAACCGTCTATATAATTCCAGGATTTGCTCCCCAGCCCGTCCCCAACTGTATTCTTCTGTCGCCCTAACCCGCAAACGCTCACCCAGATATCGCCGTCTTTCGGGGTCGTGGATCAAGGCCGAAATAGACTCAGCAAACGCGCTGACATCCCCTACAGGGACGTAACAGCCCAAATCAGCCAGATACTCTCGATGCACCGGCGTGTCATAGGCGACTACAGGCTGGGCCAACGCCATATAGTTAAGCACCTTCCCGCTCCCCTCAGTTGTTGACATCTTGGGGGCCAGCGAAATATCCCCAAGAGATAGGTAGAAAGGGGCGTCCCTGTATTCGACTTTGCCGGTAAATGTGATGTTGTCGGCCACGCTCAGATGCCGCGCCATCTCCAGATACCGTTCTACGCTAGGATACCCCATCACCAGGAAATGGCATTGCTCACCGGCCTGTTTCAGCAGCGCGGCACTCTCAACCAAATGATGGGCACCCTGATAATCTGTCAGCAGCCCCAGGTAGGCAATGATGGGCCGATCAAGTGGAATTCCCAGCTGTTTTTTCAACGCCAGCTTCTGCTCAGGAGCGAATCTCTCCTGGTCAAAGCGGATGATGTCGGCGCAGTCAGGCAGCGGATGGATCGCTTCGGACCGGACGCCAAACTCATCCCGCAGCAGTGTCCCAGCCTGCAGCGAGCTGGTTAGAACGGCATGCGCCAGCCGGCGGCTGATAAAACGCTCCAGACGATATGCCCATCGATATATCCGGCCTGCCGGGTTCAGGAAGCCGTGATCCACCATCTCCCCAGTCAAGCTGCCCTGGAAATCAAACACCATCGGCACCCGCAGCAGGCGGGAGAGCAGGCCGCCGATCAGAGCCCCTTCGTGCATATGCCCGTGAATGACATCGGGCCGGAACCGGAGCGCTTCGATCAACGACTGCGCTGCCAGATAGACGTCGAAGGCGATCTTGTGCCTGGATGACCCTACCTCGTAGTTGGTGTTCCAGGGCAGCGGCGCCGTGCGGCGGATATCCAGGCCAGGCATGTCGCTTCCTTTATAGTAGGTAACGATGGCCACCTGCTGTCCAAGGTTCTGCAAAGCGCGGGTTTCTTCCAAGATTCGAATGTGTCCGCCGTAGTCACTGAAGAAAGAAGTAGGCGCGATCATCAACACCCGCAGGGGGCGTTTTGCCGGAGATTCCGGCGTGCTGGGATTTACCATATTAATCAACTACTTATCTTTCTCGTCTCTTTCCGGCAGAATTCAAACGCACTTACAGTCACAGGCCGCCCACCCCTTATTCCTAGTCCGTTGACAGTCAATCATCGAAATCATGCACTTTGGCACAGTCGCAATGACCAATCCTCAGGCACCGCCGCTGAAAAGGCAAATTGAATCATTGTTTGCAGGCGACAGTGCCAAAGCTCTGCAACACCTGTCGGCTGCTCCGGCAGCTTCACAACGGTACCAAGGAGTTTACATTACGCCAAATCGATGCTGATAATCAAGGGGGCAGCGAGGCTGTCATGCCCCATCTTGAGATTCGTCCGTGGGCGGCAGCTGAGCGCCGGACCACAGCTGGCGCATTTCTTCACACCGTTCCAGCAGTTCACCCAATTTGCCTTCATCTTCGATACGACCTTCTTTGAGGACAATAATGTGGTCCGCCTGTCTCAGCGCGGTTTGGCGGTGCGAGACAACCAGGCAGGTGGGCACCGGGCTGCGGCCAAACACTCGCTCCCACAATTCTTGCTCCGTCTCCACATCTAGTGCGCTTGATAGATCGTCGAATATCAGCAGTTCGCAGTCGCGAACAAACATGCGAGCCGCAGCGCTCCGCTGCGCCTGCCCTCCTGACAACCGTACCCCTTTCGGGCCCACTAAGGTGTCCATTCCCGCTTCCATTTCCGCAACATCCTTCTCCAGCACGGCTGCCCGCACCGCACTTAGCAAATCGACCCGTTCTTCCGCCAAGCCCAGGAGAATGTTGTCTCGCAGAGTCTCGCTGAACAGCCGGGGCACCTGCCCGGTGTAGGCACAGCGCGGCGGCACCATGAAATTAGCTGGATCTGGGACCTGTTCGCCGTTCCAGCGAATTTCCCCGGCCTGCGCCGGCAGCAATCCCAGCAGCACCTTCAGCAGCGTAGATTTACCTGACCCGACCCGCCCAGTTATGACCGTGAACGAACCGCGCCGCAGCTGAAAACTAGCCTTGTCAATACCATGGCTGGCACCGCCGTCATTCTCGTGAATGTAGGTCAGGCCAGTGGCGTCTAGCTGCTCCAACCGATGCTGCCGGCCTTTCTCAATCACCGGCGGCTCCGGGTAGCTGCCGCTCATGTACACGGGGTGATGCGCCACCGGTCCCCCAGGTTCTGCTCCCTGCATCATTCGCTCCATTCGTTCCAGAGAGACGGAAGATTGCCGGTAAACAGTGATCATCCAGCCGGCCATACGCATCAAATGGGTCATCGGCCATAAATACGCGGCGAAAAGGGCGAAGTCACCCACGGTGAACTCGCCAGCGTACATCGACTTTGCCGCCAAGAGCAAGATCAGACCCATACCAACATCAACGGTACCATTGCTGAGGGCGTCAACCAACTGCGTCAGCAGCTTATCTTTGATCATTGTTTCCCGACGGCGATCATTGAGCAGCCGGAAATGCGCGACGACCCTCTCCTCAGCATTGGCGACCTTCACCGCCTGGACATTTGTGAACATGTCGGCAATCGCCCCGGTCACCTGGCTGGTCGCCTCCCGGCTGGCTTTTCGAACCGCCTTCACCTTGGGGCCAAGCCGCTGGGCAACGTAGATCACCAGCGCCAGCGGCAAGAAAGTGCCGAATGTGATCGTCGGATTGATGCGCAGCATGATGACCAAAGAAATCGCTGCCGTGATGCTCAATCCGATGGTATCCTCGATCAGGGTAATCCCTTCCACAAGCCCGTTGGTATCGTCACGAAAGGTGCTGACAGCCGCGCCCGAAGACATCAGTTTGCCGTTTTCGTCCACCGGCAGCGGCTTGGCGCCGGGCATCGCCAGAATCCTGGCGAACATATTGCGGATCAGAAGAGCCATGCTGCGGTAGCGAAGGCCGGTATTAGCCAGGATGGCCAGCGCCAACATGATGGAAGCGACAAAGGCATAACCAAGCTGCAGTCCCACTACCGGCCTTACTGGCAATCTCAGATCGCCCTGCTGGGTCAGATAATTGAAGAATGCTTGCAGAATCAGCCCAAGCACCGTATGTGACATCCAAAACACTGTGGCAGTACTGATGTCGGTGGCAAAGTACCTGCCGCTGTAGCGGACCAGCCGCCAGAAGTATTGATAAGTTTTCATTGTCTCTTCTACCGTATCGGTCATGGCGATTCCTTCCAGTTCACTAGGCCAGCGCTTCTTCCAGGCCGGCTCGAAGGAGGCCGGCGAAACGGGACTCGGGATCAGCCGCCAGGGCGGCCCGGGCGCCATGCTCGGCCACTTGCCCATCCTGCAAGATCATGATCTCATCCACTCGCTTCACACTGCCCAAACGGTGAGCAACGATGATGCCCGTGCGATTCTCCAGCAGTCGATCAACCGCCATCTCTACCAACTGCTCGGTGGCCGGATCCAGCCTGGAAGATGCCTCGTCCAAGATGACCAGTCCGGGATCCGCCAGGAATACCCGGGCAAAGGCGAGCAGTTGAGCTTGTCCTGAAGAAAGGCTGCCTCCACCGGCATCCAGGACGGTGTCCAACCCCTTTGGAAGCTCGTCCAACCATCCCCTCAATCCCACTTCTTCAATCACTTGGAGAAGCCGATCATCAGCGAATCCATCGTCAAACATGGTCACATTTTGGCGCACCGTGGCATTGAAAAGCTGTACCTGCTGGGTAACCATTCCCACGCGCTTACGCAGCTCTGACAGGGCCACCTGCCGCAAATCTTGCTGCCGGCCGCCCTCATCCCCCAAGGTGATACTCCCTTGCGAGGGATCATGAAATCGAAACAGCAGTTTGGTCAATGTAGATTTGCCGCTGCCGGTACGTCCCAGCAAGCCCAGGGTGGATCCCGGCTTAAGGCGCAAATTGATGCCCTGCAGCACGTCAGTTTCCAGGTCATCTTCATAGCGGAAAGAGACATTCTCGAAGCTAACGGTCAAGGGTCCTACCGGCAGCCTGCCGTTGGACTGGTCTAGGACTGAAGGCTTCACCTGGTTCATTTCAGTGATACGGTTAATGCTGGCCGAAGCCCGCTGCAGATTCTCGATCTGGCGCCGCAGCTGCCACAAAGGTTCGCGCATCACATCAAGATAATAGAAGATCAGATAGAGGGTGCCGATGCTCATGCCGCCCTCTTGAAACAGGCTGTTGCCGATGATATGAGCCATCGAATAGGCCAGGGCGAAAACGCCCAGCGGCAGATCTGCCACCAGCACCTGGACCCGCATGGCGGACAGGATTTTGTGCCATCTATCGCGCAATGTCTGATACAGCCGGACCATGATATACGGCTCGGCGCCGCTGGTCCGGATCTCTTCTATGCCGTTGAGCCACTCTTCGAGAAAACCGAACAACTTGGCGTCGACCTCGCGCAGCGCTTGCCACCGGGGAACGGTGAATTGTCTGAGCCAATTGAGGGCTGCCACCCCCGAGAAAGCGGCTATGGCGACGGAAAGCCCAATCCGCCAATCCTGAAGCCAGAGCATAAGCAGGGCTCCGATGACCAGCAGAAAATTACCGCCCAGCTGAACCACCAGCTGAGAAAAGAAGTCCGCCAATTGGTTGACATCACCATCTACGCGCTCGATCAGCTCGCCGGGCTTGTATTTCTTGTGAAAAGACATATCAAGTTTGAGGCAGTGCAGGGCCAAGTCAGCCCGAAGGGCGTTGGTAGCAGTCCAGGCGACCTGCTCGCCAACGTAGGTTGCCACAAGCTGTATGATTTGGCGCACAATGGCAAACCCCATAAAGAGGGCCGCCGCGCCATACAGCTTGTTGATCCCAGAGCCAGCTTCCGCGGTGTCCAGAAAGACCCGAACGATCTGTGGGTTGATTAGCTGCAGCC
>JAHEEY010000201.1:0-3657 GCA_024640485.1 Chloroflexota bacterium
TTTCACCCAGTCGGCGTCACCAGTGTCATGGAAGGTGTGCCGCTGGTAGGTGCCGTCGGTAGGGATGTCAGTGGCGTTAGCGCAGCTGTCGTCCTGCTCGAAGGCGTCTCCGGTCAAGGTCTGCTGCCCCGACGAGGCGCCGTACCAGTAGCCGGTCTCGATGAAGTAGCCGCTGCTGGCGGTCATGCCGCCTACCCATTGGCCCATCGAATCTTCTACCAGATAGTTGGCAGAGCCCCGCTCGCCGCCGCCGCCTGATAAGAGATGCCACCCCAAATCGTAGCTGCTGGAAACCTGTGCCAGAAGTACGCCTGCCATCGATAGAATGATCAGCAGACCCAGGGGTACAAAGATTAGGTTTCGCCTGCGCATGCTTCGCTCCTTATGCCCGTGTTGGTCGTCGCGTTTGTTCAAACCTATTCGGTGTATTCATCTCCGGCTACTGCGCTTCGGACAAGGTGTAGGTGATCACGGCGCCCTTGATCCGCAGGTTGCTGGACCACGAACTGGCGTAGGCGTAGATCAAGTAGCTGTAGGCAGCATTGTTGATGGTGGCACTCGAAATGGATGAGTCCGTGGTGTTGTAATAGCCGCCGGTGCCTAGTGAGGTCACCGCGGCCATTTGAACAAATCCTCCGGCAAGTGATTCCGCATCAAGGTAGACGGTCATGTCGGCGGACGAGGCGTCGTAGAAATAGATGCGCATCGCCGTAACCACCGCTCCGTGAGGCAGATGTACCGGCGCCACCATAGCGCCGCTGCCGGAGGCGATATAGGCACCGCCGTTACCGTAGGTATTAGTGTATGCGACGTTGCTGCCGGGCAGAAAACCGGACGATCCGACCACGAAGTAGTGGGTCCGGGGGCTGGTGTAACGGACTCCAGGTGTATACAGGTAGCCGGTCATGGTGTCGCCGGCGACATTGACGAAGGAGCTGTAGTTGTAGCCGTCCAGATAGTCGGCGTTCAGATTCGCGACCGCGGTATTGCTGTCCACGTAGAAAGGAGGCGTGGAGCCGGAGGTGCCGCCGTTGAAGCGGGGCACGCCGTTTACAGTCTCGTTTTCGTTAAGGGCGAAGAACGACGAAGAGTCGTAATTATCCAGCAGATCGGCATTCAGCGATGAGCCGGGATTGTCTCTAGCCAGCACAGCGCTCCATGCTTCGGGGTCGGTGTAACGAGTATGATGGGCGCTGGCAACGCCGGCGTGAGCGTTCAGCTCACTGTCCATGCTGAAAGCGGGTGAGTCCAAGCCGTCAAACTTGTTGGCGTTGTCGGCATACATGGCGTAGCCCACGAAACTCACCAGCTGCCTGGGGGCCGATTCAGCATCGGCGCCGACCTTGATCGCCAGCCAAAGCGCCTGACCGTTGAACAAGTTGGGTGAAAGCGGGGTGACGTCGCCCAGCAGGGTATTGAAAGTCCCCCGGCCGACATTGACGTCCTTGACCTCCTGCCACGCCGCGGTGCCGCCGCTTTCCAGGGTGTAGAGCCGGAAGACCATGGTGTAGCTGCCGTCAGGTTTGGGATCGCCGCTGACCGGGTCCAACAGCCTACCTTGATAATTGAGCACAAAGGGGGCCACAGCCTGGGTTCCCTCCGGGCTCAAACCTTGAGCGGCAGCCGCCCTGCCCCCATCTCGGCTGAGCATCACAAGGCCGCCCATGACCACCACCGCGGTCATCAACACAATCAGTTGACCTGCCAACTTGTTAGATTTCATCTTGCCCTCCAGGCCGCGCTATGCAGTTGTGAATGATTGTCGCCAGCTGAGATAGGGATGGTCGGCGGCAGCGCAAGGGAGCGGCCAACTGGCCTCCGGCCCGCGCCGGTGCGACCAATCGGCAGTCTCGCGGTACCCGCAGCTACCCCATCCGCAGCTGGCAGTGGTTACAGTTAGGTGTGGAAGCAAACTCCTGTCGGCGGGGCAGCCAACGCAGCCAGGCCCGGCAGGCGAAGCGGGCCAACCGGCAGCTGCCGGTACAGCGCGCTGTCACAGCCAGGGTCATGGTCAGCCGTCAAATGGACTATCCACGCCAAAAATCATTTAATGCTCAATCCGGCAATTGTGTCTGGGTACGGGTGCCGCATCCCCCAGGGATTAGCGGCTGACGGCGATGATGGCTCAATGAAGCTGGTCGTCTGGCGCTGGTGTCGATCGTATGAGAACAAGGTAATGGAAAATATCAGCGACAAGACGGCTGGCAATGGGATTCTTTCAGCGAGGAGTAGTAGTGCCGAACAACATGACCGGAAGGCGGCGGTTAATATCAATGGTATCAGAACGCGGCGATTAACCCTGCTGCTGCCCTCGTTGAAACCGGGCCCGCGGTTCTCCAGCCGCGGCGCCACTCAGTCGACCATGCCAAGGCATTACGTAATCCCACCTAACACCACTACCACACTCACAGTGTACAAAATGTCGCATGCCAAGTCAATCGACCCATCGTGAAAATCAGCGAAATATTACCACGGTTCTGACGTCAGTCTATCGGCGGAAAACGGACTTGACTAAGAACACTTGTTCTGATATTATATAGAACATCCGTTTTGTTTACCAGCAAGTCCGGCCCACTTTGACAGGCCGGCAGCCAAATATGCCGCGGCAGCGCCAGGCAGCAGCCGACAAGTGAGGAACCAGATGCGGAATCAGCACGATCTCAAGCCGAAGCAGAAGAAAATTCTCCGAGCGTATCACGACTATCAGCAAGAAAACGACCGACCGGGATCATTTCGCGACATCGCCGGGAGGTTGGAAATCGCCCACAGCAATGTCAAATATCATGCCGACCAGATGGTGGCTAAAGGGTATCTGGACTCGCTGGGCAGCGGCAGCCGCGGATTCCAAGTGACCGGCAAGGGGCGGCAGATGCTGGGATTGGCAGCGGGATCTCTGAGCAGAGCGATCGGCCGGATCCTGCGGCTGCCCATCAGAGGCGACATTGTCGCCGGCGAGCCGGTGGAGCTGGGCAACGACGGCTTCAATACGTATGATGAGGATGATGAGATTGTGGTGGACAGCGCCCTGCTGCCGGCGCGGCACCATGAGCTGTACGCCCTGCGGGTGCGGGGAGAGTCGATGATCGACGCCCTGATCAACGACGGCGACATCGTCATCCTGCAGAAATGCAGCATCGAGCAGGTGCGAAACGGCGATACGGTGGCCGCTTTTCTGCGGGACGAGCATGAAATGACCTTGAAGGAGTTTTACTGGGAAAAGAACCGCAAGGTACGGCTGCAGCCGAAGAACCCGACAATGGGCCCGATTTATGTAGCCGGCAGCAATCTGGAGATTCACGGCAAGCTGGTCTACGTGCAGCGCAGCCTAGCGGTATAACCTACGGACAGCCTGGTGCCGCCAACCTCCCCTGCTTGAGGGGGCAGGCGATCACAGACGAAAACAGCCGGCAGAGTGATTCTGCCGGCTGTTTTTTTGTGGTTGGCTGCCGGGTGCCCATCATGCCAGAGTTAGATCGTAGTAGGTGAACGCGTCATCCCGCTGGTAGCCCAGGGATTCGTAGAGCGCCTGCCCCGGCCGGTTGTCGACGGCGGTGGCCAGGGTGACACTGCCGGCACCGCTCTGACGGCAATGGAGGTGGGCCCGCTCCATCAGCGCCCGGCCGATCCCCTGGCGGCGGGATTCCGGACGGACGTAGA
>JAHEEY010000201.1:3667-8353 GCA_024640485.1 Chloroflexota bacterium
GGCGGACAGCCGGGCATGCAGGTACGCTCTGGCGCTTGCGAGATCAGTGGGCTGCTCATAGAACACCCGGTAGGCGTCGAACAAGGGGGCCAGCTGGCTGATGTCAGCGGTGCCGGCCTGTATCAAGTTTACAGCCTCTGCGTTTTTCATTTAGTCAGCTCCAATAGGGGCCGGCGGTTTGCGGCGGGCGGTCATCAGCGATACCCCGCCGATGACGGCAGCGCCGCCGATCAGCGCCTGCACCGTGGGCCGGCTGTCGAACAGCAGCGCCGACCAGAGGATGGTGATCGCCGGGCTGAGGGTCAGGATGACCGCCAGGGCGCTCATCCGCAGCCGGCGCAGGGAGATGTAGTAGAGGGTGCGGCTGAGGACCACATCAACGGTGCCCACCAGGATGAGCAGCAGCCAGACATTGGGCTCAGGCCAGACCAGCTTGCCGCTGCCCACGGCGAACAAGGTGGAGAAGGCGGCGATACTGCCCACCCGAAAGAGGAAGAAATTGGCGAAGGGCATCTCGCCGCCGCCCCGTTTCACCACGGCAGTATGCAGGGCGTACATCAAGGTGGAGGCCAGGATGAGCAGCGAACCGACCCGCAGGTAGTCGCCGTGCTGGAAGCTGATCACAAATACGCCCAGCAGGGCGGCGGCGGCGCCGATGGCTTCGAACTTGTCCAGCCGCTCCCGCAGCCAAAGGATGCTCAGCCCCAACGAGAACAGGGTGGAGGTTTGGGCCAGCATGGCGGCGGTGCCGGGATCGATGTAGGCCACGGCGGTGTAGGTGATGTTGGTGGAGCCGGCGACCAGCAGGCCGATGATCAAGAAGAAGCGCCAGTTTTGGCGAAAAAGGGAGAGCTGGATCTGGCCGCGGATGGCCAGCACCACGGCCATTTCCAGAGTGGCGACGATCATCACAAACATGACCGAGACCACCGGCGGCAGATGGGGCGTCAGCAGGCGGGCAAAGACGAAATGAAGGCTGTCCAGGACCAGCAGGGCGGCGACGATGAAGGGTGCTTTGGCGCGCAGCGATGGCGCGGCTGGGTGTGGGGTCATGGGGTGCTCCGTCCCAAGGGATAGATACAGATTGGGTCAGTTATTGCCTGGACGGATCAGATCAGTTTGTCCATCTTTCCCGCCAGCCGGCGGAAAATCTCCAGCTGACCCAGATGGAAGGTCTCGTGCCAGATGAGGAAGTCGAGCCAGCGGCCGTTGTTCTGTTTGGGGTCCGGGCCGTCGACCGCTTCCTGCCATTCCGGGGGGGCTTCCGCCAAAGCCTGGCTGAGCCGCGGCTGGGCGATTTCGGCCAATTCGAGCAGCCGCTGGAAGGGAATCACCTGGCTGTCGCTGTCCAGCGGTTCTGAAGCCCGGTGGTAGACAGCGAACTCCTCCTCGCCGGCCAGCGGCTGGGCATTCAGCAGCCGCAGCATCCCGTCCCGGGAGGCGACCACGTGGCCCAGCGCCCAATTGAAGCTGTTGTCGTAGTTGGGCGGGCAGAGCAGGCTCTCTTCATGGGTAATCCCTTCGGCATGCCGCATGATAATCCAGTGATTCCTGGCCAGCGTGCTGATCAATCGTTTTACATTCGCCATCGCATTTCCCTCCTGAATATCGCCGGCTGGGCCAGCTACACGTTGAAACGGAAGAGGATCACATCCCCGTCCTGGACCAGATACTCCTTACCTTCGACCCGCAGGGCGCCGGCTTGACGGGCGGCAGCGCTGCTGCCGTACTCCAGGAATAGCTCGTAGGGGAGCACTTCCGCCCTGATGAAACCTCTTTCAAAGTCGGTGTGGATCACTCCGGCGGCCTGGGGGGCGGTCCAGCCGTCGCGGATGGTCCAGGCGCGGACCTCTTCCTGGTTCATGCTGAAGAAACTGATCAGCCCCAGCAGCCGGTAGCATTTGCGGATCACCTGCTCCAGGCCGCTCTCGGCGGCGCCAGCCATCTCCAGGAATTCGTGCCGCTCCTGGTAGGACATGCCGATCATCTCTTCCTCAAATTTAGCGCTGACCAGGACCACTTCGGCGCCCTGCTCGGCGGCGACCGCCCGCGTTTGGGCGACATACGCATTGCCCTCAGCCAGCCCTTCCTCGTCCACATTGGCAGCGTAGATGACCGGCTTGGCCGACAGGAAGCGCATCTCCTGGTTGAGGCTGATGAAGGCCAGATCATGCTGATCGGGAAAGAGGGAGATGGGTTGGCCTGTTTCCATGAACTCGGTCAGCCGCCGGGCCATTTCCATCACCGGGATCGCCTTCTTGTCCCCCTTGATCTGGCCGGTCAGCCGCTCGATCTTCCCTTCCAGCGACTGGATGTCGGCCATCACCAGCTCCAGGATGATGATTTCGATATCCGCTTTGGGATCGGGCCGTTCGCTGACATGGATCACATTGGGGTCGTCGAAACAGCGGACCACATGGACCAGGGCGTCGGCGTCGCGGATGTTGCCCAGGAACTGGTTGCCCAGCCCTTCCCCCCGGCTGGCCCCTTTGACCAGCCCGGCGATGTCGACGAACTCGATGGCAGCTTCGATGGCCCGCTCCACGCCGGCCAGCTCTCTCAGCTTGTGGACTCTGGCGTCGGGGACATGGACGATCGCTTTGTTGGGTTTGATGGTGCAGAAGGGGTAGTTGGCCACGGCCGCGTTTTGGGCTTCGGTCAGGGCGTTGAAAAGGGTGCTCTTGCCCACGTTGGGCAAGCCGATAATGCCGATTGCTAGAGACATGCGATGAGTTCCTCCCCGACGCAGCCAAACAGGGCGCATCTGGATGTCCCTATTATACGCTCTCGGCCGGTTTAGGAAACAGCTAAGTTGGAATCAGCCGCTGGATGAACTGCTCAAAGGTGGTCGCCGGACGGCCCAACAGCTGGGCCAGCAGCCAGCCGCTGCCGGTGAAACCGACCTGGCGGTAGTAGTCGAACATCTTCAGCAGGCCGTCCAGCTGGTAGCCGCCGATGCCGGCAGCTTCCGCTCCCTGGCGCCACTCCAGGGGGTCAATCGCTTCCGCCCGCACCCTCCGCCCCAGCGTCTTGCTCAAGATGGCGGCGACGTCGGCCTGGGAGAGCGGCTGGGGGCCGCACAGCTCGTAGGTGCCGCCGCGCAGGTCGGGGTCGGTGAGCACCCGGGCCGCCGCCTGGGCCACGTCCTCCAGATCCACCAGGCTGATGCGGGTCTCCACGGGATACGGCACCCGGTAAATCCCCTCATCGAGGATCTGCCCCCAGACGCCGGCGATATTCTGCATGTAGGCGGCCGGCTGCAGGATAGTCACCGGCAGCCCGGCGGTGAAGAGCATCTCCTCCACCCGCATCTTGGCCCAGTGATGGGGCATCGCCTCCACCTGGGGATGGAGCACGGAATGATAGACGATGTGGGAGAGCCGCTGCTCCTGGGCGGCGGCGATCAGCCGGGCGCCAATCTCCTGCTCGTCGGGGCTCATGTTGGGGCAGATGTGGTAGACGGCATCAACGCCGCGGCACGCTTGGGCCAGGCTGCCGGGATGGCGCATATCGCCCACCTCCGTCTCGACGGCGCCGGCAGCCAGCAGGGGCGCTTCCTGCTCCGGGCGGCGTACCAGCCCTCTGGCGGGAACGCCCTGGGCGGCTAATGCCCGGATAACGGCGGTGCCGCTCTTACCGGCGGCGCCGGTGACCAGAATCATGGGGCGCTCCTATTCCGCGTGCAGCAGGTAGTCGGGCAGCCCCGACAGCGCCAGGGAGCGGCGCAGGTCGACGGCATGTTCCCGCTCGTGGCCCGGCCAGATCATCAGCCATTGGTAGCCGGTCACCTGGCCCCAGGGGGTGGGTATCGGCTGGGTCATCAGGGATCCTGACATGGCGGTGAGCAGCAGCAGCAGTCTGGTGCGGGACTCGTGCCATTCAGCCAGAACATCCTGCCATGATTGATGCTGACGGGCGGCGGCGTGGCGATGGTTGAAGTTTTCGAAATCGGCGTCGGCGGGATCAAATTCGGGCATGCGCCCTTCGGCCAGCTCTTCCAATGCATAAATGCCCACCTGCTCCCAATCGGTCAAATGGCCCAGCAGGTCACGCAGGGTCCAGACGCCGCAGACCGGCAGGCTCTCCCTCTCCCCTTCCGGCACCAGGGCGGCGGCGGCGCTGAACGCTTTACGCGAGGCGTGCATCATCGCCCGCAGCACATATTTGGGGCCGGCGGAACCGGTGATCGATTTAGGCTGGCTCTCCCGCCAGGCGACCAGCTCCTGGGCGTGGGCGGCGTCATGCCGGTACCGCTGTTCGGTCAGGGCTCTGGCCGAATCCAGGCGGATCCCAGGCCCCGGATGGGCCAGATGGAAGCTGCTGTCGGGGAGCCGCTTGATCACCGACATGAAGCCGGAGCGCTCTTTTAGGCTGGCAGCCACCGCCTGCTCCAGGGGCATCTCCTGGAACTGAAGCCGCATCTCGTCGTTGCTTCCAGACGGCCCGCCAGGGGTGGCGGCAGCGGCCGGCTCAGCGCCGCTCCCACTTTCCCAGCGGGTGATCAGGGCGGCGTGGCGGGCATCCCAGGCGGCCACATGGACCAGCAGATCTTTGGCGGTCCATTCGCCGGCGATCTTGGCATCGCAGAGCGTGTCGTGGTCCAATCCCTGAAGCTGCCAGTATAAATGGTCGCGCTCAGCGGCAACCCGAGCATACAGCTCCAGCCGCCACCGTTCCAGCAGCTCG
>JAHEEY010000202.1 GCA_024640485.1 Chloroflexota bacterium
TCGGTAGGCAGTCGATTCGGCCAGAATATAGTCTTGAACCGCCCTGCCTCGCTGGCCAGAACCCTGACCGTGGCCACGACGTTCCTGGGAACTTCCATCTTAGTGGTAATTACGATCGCCGCTATGAACTGGATTTGCGTTGGCGGCATCTGCCGCCAGCTTCCCCAGGATCTGGCCGGATTAATGAAGGTCATCCTGGCTCCTGCGGCAGTGGCCGGCGCCCTGGCAGCCGCCTTGAGCTGGCGCGTCCCGGTCAAGCGGCCGATACCGGTGGGTACGGTCTCCTACACCTTGATACGCGGCGTTCTCAACGTCCTGCGCGCTATCGAACCGGTGATCATGGGTATCGTCTTCGTTGTCTGGGTTGGCCTGGGTCCGTTTGCCGGTATTCTGGCCCTCACGCTTCACTCCGTGGCAGACCTGGGCAAGCTGTTCTCTGAACAGGTAGAGAATATCGATGAAGGGCCGTTGGAAGCGGTGACCGCCACTGGCGCCAACCGGTTCCAGGCGATCCTGTTTGCCGTTGTCCCCCAAGTGGTACCCCACTACGTCGCATTCACCTTCTACCGCTGGGATATCAACGTCCGCATGTCGACCATCATCGGCTTTGTCGGCGGCGGCGGCATCGGCATGGTCCTGCAGCGGCACACCAACTTGACTCAATATCGGCAGGCGGCCGTGATGATAATCGCCATCGCTTTGGTGGTCACACTCCTTGACAATATCAGCTCCAGAATCAGAAGCCGGATCATATAGCGCCTTGACCGGTGACCTAAAAAACGTATGAGTAATCAACTGCAAGCAACCAACAGCTCAAAATCATCAGCCGGTCCTGGCGGACACGCCTTGCGCACCTTTGCGATTGCCATCGGCATCTTCCTGCTGTACGCCTACGCGGTGCAGGCGACCCGAATCAGTCTGGAGAAGCCTCTGGATCCCGGACGCCAGGACAGCCTGATACGGGTGCTGCGCCTGCTGGCCGATCCCGATCTATTCACCAGAGATGCGGTGACTGGCGCCCTGGCGCTGAGCGAGTCCAGCGTTGTCACCATTGAAAGAATTGTCGAGACCGTCTTGATGGCCCTGATGGCCTCTACCATCGGCACCGTCATCGCGGTACCGATCTCGTTCATGGCCGCGCGAAACCTGATGGACCAGGTGACCGCGCCGGCGGCGGCGGTGGCCACCGCCTTAGTCGCCCTGCCCATCGGCGGCTGGCTGGCCTGGGCGGCATCCGGCTGGGTGTTCAGGCTGCCATCATCATTGGCTGAAAGCAGTTGGCTGGCGCTGGCGGTCGCCCTTATCGCCATGGTCGCAGTTTGGGCAATCGTCACCAAAGGCACGCCCTTGTTCAGTGACAAACGGCGATCCCGCCGAGAGAATCTCATCGCCGGCGGCAAGATAATCCTGGCCCTGGCCCTTACCATCTTCGCCATCGGCGCCCTGGTTGACTTGGGTTCGGCAGCCGGCGCCTGGCTGGAAGCGAAATTAGGCGCCTTTGGCTTTCTAGGCAATTTCCTCAGCATTATCTCAGACCTGCTGCGTATCTCGCTGCCGGGGCTGTTCGGCCTGATCGGCGCCATGCTGGCCGCGTCAGTCGGCACCCGTTATGGCCAAGAGGCCGTGTTGAGCCTGGCGGTTGGCCCGGCCCGGATCATCTCGGCGGTTGCCTCTGCCCTTGGCGCCGCGGTACTGGTATTCGGCATCGGCTCAGCCCTCAACTGGCTCTATCAATTCGACAATCCCCAGAACTGGACGACCTTGCCCGCGCTGGCGGCGGCGGTCGTCGGTGCCGTCATCGGCCTGATAGTCAAGCCGAAGCATCCTTTTGCCATCGGCCTGACTATCTACACCATTTCTCGCAGTATCCTCAATATGCTCCGCTCCATCGAGCCGTTGATCATGGGCATCGTCTTCGTGGTCTGGGTCAGCCTGGGCCCCTTTGCCGGCGTCATGGCTCTGACCCTCCACTCGATTGCCGCCTTGGGTAAACTGTTCTCGGAGCAGGTAGAGAGCATAGCCGAGGGACCAGTCGAAGCATTGACCGCCACCGGCGCCAACCGGCTGCAGACCATCGTATTTGCCGTGGTCCCCCAGATCGTCCCGCCCTACATCGCCTTTACCCTGTATCGCTGGGATATCAACGTCCGCATGTCAACCATCATCGGCTTCGTCGGCGGTGGCGGTATCGGCTTCGTATTGAGCCAGAACATCCAGCAGCTGCGTTATCGCCAGGCCAGCGTCATGATGTTGGCCATCGCTATTGTGGTCTCGCTGTTGGATTACATCAGTTCCACCGTACGGAAGCGGATCATCTAGAGCCGGCTCCAACTGAGCCGGGCGTCAGCCTGGTCTCGTCAAGGCCTACATATTTTCTGAAAGCATCGCCGGGCGGAACGTGCCCTGTGATGCTTTTTTTTGTTTCGTCTCACCCGCTGCCGATTGGCTCTACAGACAGCTCGCTGATCTCCATCCATTGGGCAGACGCTGTCGGCAGCACGCCCCAGCGAAAACGGCCCCGGTTGGTGGCCACCAGGTACTGGTTGTCGATCCAGCAAACAAACCCCAGCGGACCTGCCGGGCTGTGGCGTGTCCGCAACAGATCCTGCCCATTCACTTGAAACAGGCAGCCGGACGGCTGCCACAACAGCCGGTAGCTGTGCCAGCGGCGCAGCTCCACGTTGACTCTGGCGAAGCTGATGCCCAGCGCCGCGCGAATCCGGGGCCACAGCCGCCGTCTCAGCGGGCCAAATTGATTGAGCAGCAGAGCTGCCGGCGCAGCCGGGATCAATGCTTTGGCAGCGGCGCTGCTGGCGTCGATACTGCTGGCAAACCAGCCTCGGCCTGGTCCCACCTCCGCCAACGGCAGGTCTGAAGGTTCGGAGGCAAAGAAGAACCAGGCCGCCTGCGGCAGCGCCGGCCGGCGAACCGAGGGATCCCCAAACGGCGCGTTCCAGAAGCCGAATCCCGCGGTCCCCACCAGATCATCTTGCTGGTGTGAGAAGCACGCTTTCAGCTTCAGCTCAACACCTTGATGCCAGCGGAATCGATCTTGCCTTTTCCCGCCCTCTTGGCTGTAATCGTCCAGCTGGGCATCCGCATAGCCGCTGGCCGTTGGCGGCAGCTCAAGCCGGCATATATCGCCGCTGCTGACCCTACCGCCATTCACTTCGAACTTCCCCAGCCAATCAATTGCCATATGCCTTATTATCACCTATTTTCGGTCGGGTGTCCGCCCGATATTGACGCGCCAAGCCACTACTTGAACCGGCTGTTATCAGGTATAATAGCCCCCTGAAGGAGAACTGAATTTATGGAAATAAACTGGTATGGACATAGTTGCTTCCGCCTCAAAGAGCGGAAACACGCCACAATCGTTACCGACCCCTATGATGAAGCCATAGGCTTATCGGCACTAAAGCTGAAAGCGGATGTGGTCACCATCAGCCACGACGCCAAGGGTCACAATAATGCCGCTGTTATCAGCGGCTGTCAGCACGTACTGTCCGGGCCCGGCGAATACGAGATCGGCAATGTGTTCATCACCGCCATCGTCACTCCTGGCGACGATGCAGCCCGCCGCAATATCTTGCATGTCTTTGACTACAACGGGCTGACCATCGCTCATGTAGGTGATATTCAAAAGGTGCCCAAACAGGCTCAGATTGAAGCGCTGGAAGAGGTCAATGTCTTGCTGGTCCCAATTGGCGGCGGCAAGAGTCTGAACGCTGCCGCGGCCGCTGAACTTGTCTCCATGCTGGAGCCCAACATTGTGGTCCCTATGCATTATCAGCTGCCGGGCTTGTCGGTGGAATTGGACAGCGTTGACCGATTCTTGAAAGAGATGGGTGTTAGCGAGCCGACCGAAGAAACAACCTTGAAGCTTACGGCAGGCAGCCTCCCTGAAGGCACAGAGATCGTTTTGCTGTCCCCTCGAGAGTAGTCTGATTTACGAGGTCGAAAGGTGGGAATTATGCCTGTCAAATTATTAATGCGCTGGAACGTTCGCAGCGAAGTGGAAGACTCGGAATATTATGAGTTCCTGGTCCATGAGTTTATTCCTGGCTTGAGTAAGCTCGGAATTGATGAGATCCAGGTTTGGGCCACTGCCTACGGCGAGTGCGAGCAGAAGCTGGTCAGCGGCACCACTCAGACTGCCGACAAGATGAGTTCTGCCTTGCACAGTGAAGCCTGGCTGAATTTGACCGATAAACTGGAAGGGTATGTCGACGATTTCAGCCAGAAGATGATCGCCGCTACCAAAGGCTTCCAGTTGTGAGCATCTGATCCCATCAGAAATCAGCTGAAAGATCAAAAAAAGCCTGCACATGCAGGCTTTTTACGTTTTTGAGTGACCGCCAATGGCGGTTAAGCTTCTATCTTGCTCTTCTTGCTTTCTTTGGTCGGCTCCGTTTTGGGCTCGGCGCTGCTGGAGCTCGCGTCGCTCTCGCCGCTCTCGACAGACTTCGACACGGCGGACGAGCTCTTCCCTGAACCGTTAGAGCTTTTACCATTCCGATTGTCTGTTACATAGAAGCCGCTTCCCTTGAACACGATGCCAACGTTGTTGACCACCCGCCGGACAGTCCCTTCACATGCGGGGCAATCAGTCACCGGATCATCCGACATCCGCTGTCGCAGTTCAAATTCGTGGCTACATTCAGTACACTTATACGCATAAATCGGCATTTTCGATACCTACCAACAAAAAGATTCTCAATAACAACGAGTTATTCTAGCTGTCTGGAGACCATTTGACAACCTGACTAATAGTATGCTACAAATTCTCTGTTAGTTTCATATAAGAATAGGTTTAGAAAAGGAATAGAATCCATGTCACTAGAAGAAGTTCGAGCGCGTATCAAGACCCGTGTCTGGAAAGCTGTGGCCCAATCAAAACTTGATGTTTCTGCCCTTGATCAAGCGACCATGGAATCATTGATCGACTTGGTTGCCGATGCTGCCATGGCCGAGGCAGATCAGCAGATAAGCAAATCGGTAGCACTCTCCACGACCGCTGCTACCGATGATGAGGCTCTCCTGGATGACAACAAAGAAGATATTCTGTGGGAAGGACGCCCCTTCTTGTCCCTGGTGCTTCACTACACCATCACCGACGAACGGATACGGATTACTGAAGGGTTCCTGGGAAAAGCAAGAGAGAACGTGGAGCTCATCCGTATTCAGGATATCGACTACAAGCAGAGCCTAAGTGAGCGAATGCTCAAACTCGGTGATATCAACATCCGCAGCCATGACCCCAGCAATCCGGCCATACAGCTGAAGAACATCAAAGACCCCGATGCGGTATATGAAATCCTCCGCCGCGCCGTTCTCGCCGCCAGAAAGCGGCACAACTTCACTTACCGCGAAGAGATGTAGACACGCATGCCCCGCTGCCCTTCCTGAGCGCGGCGGGTCATCTGCTTGTTGAAAATAATGTGAGTCCAGCCGGTTCAATCGAAGGATTGGCCTTGCTGGACTCTTGATTTATTCCTATCCAGCTTCGTCCCTACTAAAGCGGAAGCTCAAAGGATGCCTGTAAGCAGGATCATCCCCTCCAACGGGGCGCGATACCCCCACCCCAATATCTCCAGCATGATGTAATCTGCGATAGCCCACAGACCGAAACAGCCGATTGAGACCAGCAGAATGGCGGCGGCGATGCTCAGCAGCAGGCATCCCTGGGCGCAGCCGATCGATTGCGTGGGCAGAATCCGTAGTTTTGACAGGCGGCTGGGACGTTCGGGCGGCGCTTCTTCTTGGGCCGCCTCATCGGCTGATTCGTCCGCTGTTTCAGGCTGGGGATCATCCAATTCTGTCAGCGGCCGGTGGCTGGTGCCAATTACCTCGCCGGTGCCGGTACAGCCGTACGCTGAGCAGCCGTTGTTGTTGGCTCGCCAGCAGTGCGCGTGATGGCGGCTGCCGTCCATGGGGCAGACGACAATTTCATCATCTGGTGCGAATGGGTGTTTGCAGAGGGCGCACTCCTGGCCGAGAAATGGGGAATGCTTGTGGATGAGAATCGCTCTGATCATCGCGTACTGCACCACTCCTTCAGAGCCTGCTCACTAGCCGATCTTGATTTGATCCAAGAGCCACTGCCACAGCCGCTGCAGCAGGCTGGGACGGCGCAGCGCTTCTACCTCGCGCCGCTGCTGTTCTTTCAGCCGTTTTGACCGGCTGTCGGGCTTTTGGCCGTTGGCGGAAGGGGCCGGCAGATCAGCGTGGCTGATGGTCAGTACCGGCCTTCTTTGGGTCCCGTAATGGTAAAATGAGTCCTGCGTGCAGCCCAAGATAGCGCACTTGCCGCTTTGTTCCCAGCACGCCTGGTGGTAGAGGGTTTTGCACCCCTTGCACACCACCGGACGCAGCCCAGGTTCTGTCGGGTATGTCTCTACGGCGCTGGCGCAGATAGGGCAATGCAAGCTGAGACGGTTTGCCTCAGCGATATCATTGTCCGTGATTTCAATTAACGGTAACTCTTGCTCTTCCATCGTTATTCCTAGCGGCTCAACCATCGAACCCACAGTTACATTATACATGAGAGTTCGTCCGTTGGCGGGCTGCGTTCCAAGTAGTTACCACGAACCGGCTGCCCATTTGGGCCAGCCGAACTCGTACCGCCCAACCCGGCTCTTTGCCCGGTCCCAGCAGAAGAATCCGCTTTTACGGGCCACCGGATCCAGTACCAGGGCTGTATGCCAGATCTGGGTGAAGAAGTTCTGATGGATAAACTGGTCCATGCCAGACAGAAAAATGCCGAAGCCTGGATGGGTATGATACCAGCCGACCATCACCGCCGTGCCGTCAGGATACCGCTCGAACAGTTTGTCGTTCATGTACCGCCAGCTCTCCGGGGTATAGGTAACGCTGGCACCGTTCATCACCGTGTGCTTGGCCACGATGGTATCAATTACATGGACCACATATCTGCCGTCAGGCTGCTTTTCCGGCGGCGGGCCCAACATCACCCCTGCCACTTCACGGTTCATGCTGCTGAGGGCATGGGCTTGAGCGGCCCGAAGTGCCGGCTCATCAATCAGAATGTCTGCCGCCGCCCAGGTCGGATGGCCCTGCGCCAACCGGCGTCCAGCGATTCGAACCCTCGCCTGGCTGGGTGCCACCGCTGGCGTTGGAAAAGCGCCAGGATCATCGCCCGCTTCCCTTTCCACGATAATCGATTCGGTCTCAGAGACGGTCACCTCTGGCCCGGCCATCTGCGGTTCCTCAGCCGCTTCAGCTTCTGGCGCCGCTGCCGGCGCTGCCGCCGCGGAGAGTTCCGGCACTTCTTGTTCAGCGTCCTGCTGTTCTTCAGCTAATCCTTCTGCCTGCGGCACTTCCAGCGGCGCTGCAGCGTCACCAGCCGGCGCTTCATCCCCGGAGACCTCCGTGGGTGCCGCCGGCACTGCCAGCACCACCGCATGCTGCTGCCAATCCTCCAAGACGGTAACTTCGGCCTGGGGGCTGTGACGTTCCACGGAAACCTTGAACGATTCATCGCCGCCTGAATCCACCAACTTGATTGATTTGTAGACTTCCCAGATTTCGCTTTCCAGCTGGTCGGCGAACAGCTGCAGTTCCGCCAGGGTGCAATCTTTCAACGGCTTCACACCCGATCTCTGGCCCACCATGTCCATCGGCGCCAGGGTGATGTGGGCGGTCGCCTGGCCTTTCGACTCAGGCAGTGAAATGGTGATCACAGCAGTATAGGTAGCGTGTTCTTTGTCTGACATAGTCTGTGTCTTTCTGGTTGATGGCCCATCGATGAGCCTAAGGAATTGGTTTGGACGCCGAAGGCGTCCCTATGGCATCAGTTCCAGCAGTGTGGTGCAGGAAGGGCTGCCGTCAAGAATGACGTTGTTTCGGTCTACCGCCGACAGCCGAAATTCATAGGTACCCGCCGGGAGTTGGCTGCTGTCCCAAACGGCCAGCTGACCGAACGAAATATCTCGCCTGCTGGCTTTGAGCAGGGTCCAGCTGCTGCCGCCCAGGGGACGTATCTCCAACCGGTAGCGGTAAGCTGAGGGATAGGAGGCGGTGCCCAGGATGGGCAGCTTTTCGGACGGCGCCAGTTGGCTGCCGAACACCGGCGATATGATCCGGAGTGAATCATCGGGACAAGCGGCTGTCGCTTCATCGCTCTGACTCTGATCGACCAGCTGAAGCATGGCGGATTCCATGTATTGGAGCTGCCGGTTTTGTGGGATCAGCCAGCCGGCAACCAGCAGCAGCCCCAGGAAAATGGAAGCCAGACCGGCGATGAACCCCAGGGAGAGTAGTGTCGGCGGCAGTGAGGGCAGGCCGCTGGCTGGTGCCAGGTAG
>JAHEEY010000203.1 GCA_024640485.1 Chloroflexota bacterium
AGCTCCGGCAGCTCACGGGTGTAAAAATGGGCCGGGTTGGGGAATGTCTGCCCGCTGGGCAGCCGCAAGATGCTCTCCCTGGCTGGCTTGCCCAGGATCGCCTCAGCATGACGGCGGACGTTGTCGCCTCGTTCCGGCGAGAACCAGTAGTAGCTCAGCAGATTTGCCCGCTCCGGCGATGCCGCGGCATAAAGCCGGCCCAGCTGTTCGGAGAAAACGGTGGTGAGCATCCGCTCTATCTTCTCCGTAGAAAGGCCGGCGCTGTACAGCTTCTGAAAGGTGGTTGAAAAGCCGCCGCCCATGGCCGCGTAGCGGTATTTCAGGGCGCCGCGGCCGCCAAAGTCGGCGAAATCTGAAATCTGGGGAGCGCTGTTGCCCAGCACATCTTCCACCTGCTCAAAGGCGGCCCGTTCTTTGCCGATGGCCCCTTGAGGGCCGATCTTGACCACATGATGGGTCTGTTTATGGCCGTGGAGATCGATGCTTTCGCTGCCGAATACCAGGTTGCCGGAAAAGCCGCCGTCCAGCGTCTTCAAGCTCACCTGCTGGCAGTCGCGGAACAGATGCTTGATCAGGCGCAGGTCTGCCGGCGAGGCGGCTGCCGGGCCCGCTATCTCAACTACCGGCTTATCGTCATGCCGCGGCGCCGGCAGCGGTGTCTCCACGTCACTGCCCAACAGGAACTGGGTGAACTCGCCGATGGAAGAGAACAGCCGCACCCCCAACAACCGCTGCATCTGCTGCAGGGACCAGAAGTGATGGGCTCTGGAAGAGCTGGCGGTCAGCGCCGAGCAAACCCCGATCTCCATCTGCGGGAAACGGGTGCGCAAGTCATAGGCCAGAAAGCTTATCTTCGCTTCAGTCCAGACCCCCATCAGCCCAACCCTCACCGGCTGCCCGGCGTAAGGTATGAGCAGCTCGGAGAGCCCGGTGCCCACGAAGTCGCTGAGGCCGCTGGCGTTGATTTTCTGGGCGCCACGCTGACTCTCATCGGCCGCGAAGGCGAAAGCCGCGCCGTCGCTGCCGCTGACGCAGTGGCTGCCGAACTGACGCAGATGTTCTTCCTGAAACGGGTCAGAGGGGTTGTGCCAGTCACGGATATGGATGATCCTGAGCTGCTCCTCCGGCTGCTGATAGGCCCAGCGCATCATCATCGCTACCGGCCCTTCGGTGGGATTCTCACCCATCAACCGGAGCGATTCGTCGTGTCCTACATGGAGCTGATTGGGCAGCGGCTGATGCGGCCCCAGCAGTTTCACAAAATCATTCTGCAGACATTGCGTGATCAAGAGTGCTTGATGGTTCATGGTTTCGATGTTCTTTGCCTCTCGTTTGGTTCAACAGCTCTGGTGTTTCCGGCGGAAGGATGCATGCCCCGGAAACCAGGCCAGTGTAGCTCACTTTTCCCGCGGATGGAATGGGTAATTGAAGCTACTTGACCGGCCGGCTGCTCGTTTTCACCATGATGGAAGCTGCAGCCCCATTGATTTGCTTGAACGCCCGGCCTCTACTATCATCAATCACCAGGGGGATGAATTCAGAGTCTCCCGAAAAGAGCGTGGAGTGGGAGTGAGGATATGCCCCCATTTTGGGACGGCGTGCTGGCGGGGTACGGGATTGCCATTCCAGTCGGCGCCATCGCCATATTGATCATCGACGTTGGGCTGCGGCGGGGTTTTCGCTACAGCGCCATGGCTGGCGCCGGCGCTGCCGGGGCTGATTTGATCTATGCCGCCCTGGCGGCAGCCGCCGGTGAATCGATCGCGGCGGTGCTGGCGCCTCACGCCGTCGCCCTGCGGGCCTTCAGCGCGGCGGTGCTGATGCTGATAGGGTCGCATGGGCTGTGGATGCTGTCCCGCAGGCGCAGCAATGCTGCCGGGCCAGAAAGCGTGCAGACAGCCGGCAGTCCGGCATCCGTTTTCGCCAGGTTTCTGGGGTTGACCCTGATGAACCCAATGACGGTGGCCTACTTCGGGGCCCTTATTTTAGGACGGCCAGGCGGGGTCGGATCAGGCGGGCTGGCTGCCGCCGCCTTTGTCGCCGGCGCCGCTGCCGCATCGCTCTCCTGGCAGCTGATGCTGGCGGTGGTGGGCGCAGTGGGACGGAAGAAGCTCTCTCCCAGATTTCAGACCGTGGCGGTCATCGCCGGCAATGGTTTGGTGATCGCATTTGGGATTCGCATTGCCCTGCAGCTGCTCAACTCCCCCCGTTGACTTCAGCCGCCCGCGCTGGCAGGTCAATTAGCTGCCCCGGCTAAACTTGCCTTGGCAGGGCTATCCAGAAACTGCTGCCTTTCCCAAGCTCGCTTTCCACCCAGATTCTGCCGTTGTGCAGCTCGACCAACTCTTTGGCGATCGACAGCCCCAGCCCCAATCCACCGTGCCGGCGGCTCATATGGTGTTCGACTTGATAGAAACGGCGGAAAATGCGTTCAAGCTGGTCTCGGGGAATACCGATGCCATTGTCACGGACGCATAAACGCACTTCGTCGTCGCCGGGCACGACCGAGACAGTGATTTGGCCGCCGTCGTGGGTGAAGCGGGCGGCGTTATCCAGCAGGTTGCCGATAACCACTTCGATGGTGACGGCGTCAAGCGGTATCATCAGCGCTTCCTCCTGGGGCATTTCAAGGCGCAGGCTGTGTTCTTTCGCCTCGATGGTCATCCGCTTGTTGTCGGCGGCTTTCTTGACCAGTGCCAGGAAGTCGACCGGTTTCACGGTCAGCGATTCCACGTTGGCGTCAGAGTATTGGAAGTTCAACATCTCCTGGATGAGGCCGTTCAGCCGGTTGGCCGCTCCCAGTACGCTGTCAAGATGGCCAATGCGGTCGTCAGGGGCATCTTCACGCAGGAAAGCGGCATATCCCAGGATGATCGCCAGCGGCGTGCGCAGTTCGTGCGAGGCGATGGCGATGAAATCTGTCTTCAGCTGGTCCAGCTCACTCAATTCCTGGATCAGCCGCAGCTTCTCCACGGCCACGCCAGCGATGTCAGCCAGGATCGAGAGCAGCTCCACATCCTGTTGGGTGCATTGGCCTTCAAGCTTGTTGATCGCCTCCAGCACGCCGACTGGCTTGTGGTCGGCATTGTGCATCGGCACACCCAGGATTTCCCTGGTGACGAAGTCGATGGTCTCGTCTACATTGTGATTCCACCGCGGGTCCGCGGTCACGTCGGTGATATGGAGGGGCCGGTTTTCCTTCAAGACGGCGCCGGCGATACTGCTGTCCAACGGCACCGGCGTCATGGCCATTTCCGGGCTCAGATCGTTGGACGCGGCCATAAAATTGAGTGCGCTGGTGTGAGGATCCAGCAGCAGAATCGAGGCAGCCTCTGTCCCTGTCAATGAGGCTGCTTCTTTGATGATATAAGTAAGCAGTTCATTGATGTCGGTGGTTGTATTCAGGTTGCGGCTGATTTCAACCACTCTGGCTAATTGCTCAGCGCCGAGTCCGGTTAGCTCAACTGTCATATCCGATGTTCCTTATCAATCAATTCAGCGGCGCCGCAGCGAGGCGAAACGCGGCAAGACGGTCTGCGCTGACGCCTCTGTGCTGATATGGCTACTCAGCCGTCATCACGTAGTCAACTAATGCTTCCAGAGAACAGGTGGCCAGGCCAATGACATGGTCCCCTCCTCCGTAGTAAACATAGACGGTCCCATCGACGGCGGGGTTCGCGTTTGAGAAGACCACATTCGGCCTGTCGCCGCGTATTTCCCACTGCTCCTCAGGCTCGAAGATGAAGCTCGACGGCCGGCGCAGCACCTGCGAGGGATACTGCCGGTCCAGCAGGCAAGCCCCAAAACGGTAGACGCCTGATTGGTCGTAGCCGTGGTATATCATGATCCAGCCGTGTTCGGTCTCGATGGGGACCCCATTGGCACCGACGCTCTTGGAATCCCAGCCGTTATCTGCCCGGGGGCCAAACAGCGGCAGCATTTCATCTTCCGGCCAGTTCAACAGATCTCGTGTATAAGCCAGCCAGATGTTGGGTGCCCGACGGTGAAAGGCGACATAGGAGCCGGCGCTCTTTTTTGGGAAGAGCAGATGGTCTTTGTTGTCTTCGCCGCGGACAATCGCCCCAACCCGTTCCCAGGAGATCAAATTGTCGCTCTTAGCGATCATCGGCTGAATGCAGCCGCCGGTTTGACTGTTGTCCGCCGATCCCTGCTGCCCTATTCCGCGGGCGGTGTAGCACATGTAGAAAGTCCCTTCAATCGCGGTGACCCGGGGATCTTCTACGCCGCGGGCATCGCTGCCGTTCTCCGGCACGAACACTGGCTGGCGCAGCCGGTTCCAATGGATGCCATCCTCACTGACCGCATAGCCGATCCGGCTGATCCAGTCCAACCCTTGAGCCCGATAATGCATGTGGAACAGGCCGCTGTGGTGGGTGACCGAGGGATTGAATACATTGGTGCATTCCCACTCTGAATTGAGGTCAGGCATCAGAATAGGGTTTGCCGGGTGACGCTGTAACTTCACGGTAGCGGCCTCCAGATTTGGAGCTAAATCATCAAAACGGAGCCATGCGGCTCAGCCCAAAGGGTGATCGCTGCGGCGCAGCCAATCATGCGAAATGCGGATCAACCTCTTCCGGCGGTGAAAATACGCAGTAGAGGCCCATTTGCCCGTTGGCGGCCACGATCTTCCAACTGGCCACTTTCAAGCCAAATTCCTCGGCAATGGATCGAACCACAGTCATATCCTGTGACTCTACATAGGCGCGATGCTCCAGGCTGGATCGGACGGTGAACACGTCGACATTGTTGGACGATACTTCATACTCTTGGCCGAAATATTGACTTAGTTTCTGGCAAATTCTGGCTGCTTGTTGAGCGCGTTCCATCAAATCCTCCTGAGCGAATGAACCTCGCAATCAGATCGCCGGCTGCGCGGACGGCGTGTAGCTTCAACTTATCAGTTATACTCGATCCTGCTGTCTGCAGACAACTCAAACAACGATCAAAGCAATGAGAGGTCGATCAGCAGCCCTTCAAAAGGGCGCAATGTGAGCTGGTCAATTTCTACTGATCCGCTGCGATCCATTTCCGTAGAAAGCAGGACCCGCCCCTGCCCTTGATCCAGCTCTGGAAGGCGAGCCGTTTCCCCGCTGAAGTTGAGAGCGACCAGCAGCTTCTCTTGCTGATGCTGCCGGTAGTAGCACAGGCAAGGTCCGCCGGCAGGTACCGGCTGGTAATCCCCGATGGTCAGCGCATCGCTGCTCTGCCGGCAGTGGATCAGCTTCTGGTAGAAGCGCAGCATCGAGCCGGGATCTTCCCGTTGGACGGCGACATTTCTCGACCGGTAGTCGGACGAGACCGGAAGCCATGGCTCGGCATCACTGAATCCGGCGACGGCTGCCGCCGACCACTGCATTGGGGTGCGGCAGACATCCCGGCTGCGGTGAGCGCCCAGATTGACCCCTTGAGGGTCTTGAATCATCTCCGGAGGGATAGTGCCGTTGCTCAGCCCAATCTCGTCGCCGTAATACAAGGTCGGCGTTCCCCGCAGGGTCAGCAGCAGCATCCCGCCCAGCCGCGCCTGCGCCAGGCCGCCGTAGCGGCTGGCCAGCCGGGGGCGGTCATGATTACCCAGCACATAGTTGGGCCAGGCGAATGGGGGCAGTGCCGCTTCCATCTCGGCCACCGATTGGCGGATGGCGTCGGCATCGAAAGGGATATCGATCAGCCTGAAATTGAAGGGCAGATGCAGTTCGTCCCCATGCTCGCCGTAATATTTGACCCATCGGGGCAGCGGGCCCCACAGCTCGCCGATGCCGACTCGTTCGTCATACTCATCCAGCACCGCCCGGATCTCTTTGAGGATAGGATGGACCTCGTCTTGATCCATGTTGTACACCTGCTGCAGCCGGCCAAACAGATCGTTGTCAGGCAGATCAGGCGGGGCGTCGGGGTTGACCGGGTTATCCCGCAGCAGCTCATCCTTGATGATCAGCGCGATCACGTCCATGCGGAAGCCGTCGACACCGCGATCCAACCAGAACCGCAGGGTGTCCAGCATCGCCTCTTTGACCATCGGATTGCGCCAGTTGAGCTCCGGCTGCTCAGGAACAAATTGGTGCAGATAGTATTGTCCTGTGGCGGCATCGAAACGCCATGCCGGTCCGCCGAAAAAGCTGCCCCAATTGTTGGGCGGGGAACCATCGGGTTTGGGGTCGCGCCAGATGTACCAATCACGCTTCAGGTTATCCCGACTGCTTCTAGACTGTTTGAACCAGCTGTGCTGGTCGGAGCTGTGATTGGGCACCCAGTCGATGATCACCTTGATCCCGCGACGGTGCGCCTCAGCCACCAGCCGGTCAAAGGCGGCCAAATCGCCGAACAGGGGATCAACCCCGCAGTAGTCGGCCACGTCATAGCCGAAGTCGGCCATCGGCGAGGGATAGAAAGGGCTGATCCAGATGGCGTCCACCCCCAGGGAGGCATCGCTGCCGTCATTCAGGTAATCCAGGGAATCGATGATCCCCTGCAGATCCCCAATGCCGTTGCCGCTGCTGTCCTTGAAACTGCGCGGATAGATTTGGTAGACCACGGCACGCTGCCACCAGGGCACCGCTGATTCCGACTTGCCTGCCTGATCAGCCATTTCGCACCTCAACCAGCGGATTAATAGCGGATATCGACCTGCCGACGGCTCTCTGAGGAGGCCAGGATGGCGTCGCAGATCACCGCGTTCTTATAACCGTCCAGGAAGGTGGCCCCGTACGGGGCGACCTCTTTGTCGTTAACGATGCAATCCAGCAGATGATGGATTTCATGGATGAAGGTGTGCTCCCAGCCGATCATGTGGCCCTGGGGCCACCAATTCTCCCAATAGGGATGATATGCTTCCGAGATCAGCACGTTGGTGAAACCCTGGGTTTCTCGGGGCTGGGCATCCACCCAGAACACGTCCAGTTCGTTCATCCGTTCCAGGTTGAAGCGGATGCTGCCCTTCTCGCCGTTGATCTCGAAGCTGTTGCCGTTCTTCCTGCCGGCGGCAAATCGGGACGCTTCCAGGGTGCCGATGGCGCCGTTTTCAAATTCGACGGCGGCGACGAAGGCATCGTCAACGGTCACCTGGCCCATGCTGCCGTCCGCCTCCGGACGCTCAGGGATAAATGTCCGGGCCATGGCGCTGACCGACTTAATCTCACCCACCAGGAATCTGCCCAGGTCGATAATGTGGGCCCCCAGATCCCCCAGGGCGCCGCTGCCGGCATTCTCCTTGCGCAGCCGCCAGATCATCGGCGTGTGGTAGTGGGGCATGATCCATTCCTGCAGGTATTGGGCCCGGAAATGGTAAATCCGGCCCAGGGCGCCGCTGGCGATCAGCTGGCGAGCCTGCACCACCGCCGGCACAAACCGGTAGTTGAAGGCCACCATATGTTTGACCCCGGCCCGCTCCACCGCGTCCAGCATCTCCTTGGACTCTTCGGCGTCCCGGCCCAACGGCTTTTCGCAGAAGACATGCTTGCCGGCTGCCGCCGCCATGATCGACGGCCCGGCATGGGCATCATTGGGGCCGCCGTTGTCGAACAGCTGCACCTGGTCGTCCGCCAGCATCTCCCGCCAATCGGTGTAATATTTCTGGTAGCCGTACCGTTTGGCCGCCTCCGCGACCGCCGCTTCATTCCTGCCGCAGATAGCCACCATATCGGGAACGGCTGCCGGCGGGTACATCATGTAGGGGATCTTCTTGAAGGCGTTGGAATGGGCTTTGCCCATAAAGGCGTATCCCAACATGCCCACCCCCACATGGGGCGCCTCCCCTTCAGATTTGCCCCCTGCCATCGCTGTAAATGATTGTTCGCCCATCGCTGCCTCCAATTACCTAATCACTGCCGCGCCGCCGCAGCGTCTGTCTGGTAGAGCGCTTCGTTCGCAGATTCAGATTGTTACAGCCATGCCAAGCTCAACGGCGGCAAACGCTGCATCCAGGCTGCCCAGAATGGGCCCGGTTGTTAACGATACATCTCCTCAACCGCGACGCCAGCCGGCAGCGGCGCCGGACGGGCACAGCTGCTTTCCAGCACAATGTGCCGCCCACTATCCGAAGAGTCGCCGAAGCTGTGCATCAGATCCAGGACGTGATACGCCTGTTCGCCGCTGGCCCGAACCGGCCTGCCGCTGTGGATCGCCTCTGCCATGTCGGCGACCCCAACCCCGCGCCGGACCTCGTCGCTGTGGCTCAGCGGCACCGTCTGCCATTCGTTCTCACCCGCCTTTCGCAGCTTGACCGGCCCGCCAAATGTGTTGGGGTCCGGCACGCTCAGGCTTCCAGAAGAAC
>JAHEEY010000204.1 GCA_024640485.1 Chloroflexota bacterium
TGGTCGCTGTCATAATCGGCGTTCCAGTTTCGCCTGTCTGAATTACTGCCCACGCCAGCCCAGACATCGGTGGTGCCATCACGCCCAATTTGGAAGAAGCGATCGGCGGTATCCGGATCACCGCCGTTCTTGGTGGTGTCGAAATAGAGCCGCAGTGAGTCACTGGCATCAGCGATGTCGTCGTTGATCAGGAATGCCATGTAGAGCCAGTTTAGATCACGTACGAAGTAGACCTGGGTCAGCCGGTCGGCGTTGTCATCGGGCTGGAACTCAAACAGGGGTTCGGCTGACCACTCAGTCACCAGAAAGGCGCCATCTATCGTGGGCGGGCTGCCCACGCAGGCAAGCAGGGGGCTAGGCATTGGTGTAGAGGTCGCCGAGGCGGTCGCCGTTGGGGTGGCCGTGGCGGCAGCCTCAGCCGTGGGTGTCGCGGTATGGGTGGCTGCCGGCGTGGATGTGGGCGTACTGGTCTTGGTCGGAGTGGCGGTCGCCGTCGAAGGCGGCTGCAGCGTGGCTGTCGCCGTTGAGGACGGGGTGGAAGTGGCGGTCGCAGTCTCTGTGACCTGGGAAGTCACTTCGGCCGTGGGCTGGGAGGTCTCTGTAGGCGTAGCCGTTTCCGGCGGCTTTGACAGCGGATCAGATCCTTGGGTCACCTCCGTGCCATCATTCACACCATCACCATCGGTGTCGATATTGGTGGGATCGGTGCCGTACAGTTTCACCTCGTCGCCATCACTCAAAATATCACCATCAGTGTCGCGCTTCCGCGGATCACTGCCGATCGTGAGCATCTCCTCGCCGTCTGATAGACCGTCCTGATCTGTATCAGCCTTGTTTGGATCGGTGCCCAGCAGCGCCTCCTGCTCATTGCTCAAGCCATCTCCATCGATGTCGCCTTGGACCGCGGCAGTGGCAGCAATATCGGTTGCCGCGCTGATCGTCAAGGTAGCGGCGGCAGTCTCAGTCGCGCTTTGCTGATCAACCACAGGAACGGGGGTCCTAGCGTTCCCGGTGATCCGATCACGGCTGAAGATAAGCGCCATGGCGCCGATCACACAGGCAAAGGTGACCACAAATATGAGCCCGTAAAGCACGCCGACCGGAATGGCCGAGCCAGATTGTGCCTCACTTGACAGGATCTGGCGCCCGCCGCCGCTGGACACAACCTCCACCTCAAAGGGATACAGCTGGCCACCGCCAAACAGACCCTGCCGGCGGGCGCTCATTTCCAGCTCAACCTTGGCCACCTGGCCGGGCTCCAGCCTAATCCTGCCCTTCTCCCCCCGGAAATTGATGATCGACTGCCGATCCTTGGCAATGATGCTGAAATCTGAGGGGGTATTCCCGCTGTTCTGAATTGAAACGGTTAGGATTCCGGGCAGACGAATCTGTTCCCGATCCATACTGGCTTCAAACGAGACAAATGTGCCAATCATCAATGTCGCCGCGGCAGCTATCTGCAGGTTTGGATGCCGCTGCGAGACCAGAGCTACACGAAATCTCTGCCGGCCGGCAGGCGTCTCCCGGTTTCTAGGCGGGCGTATCCGAATTACCAGCTGGGCGGTCTTCCCGACCGGCACCGTTTCGAATTTCCCTGGAGAGCTGATCCAGGACGAGGGCAGCCCCTGCACTCTGACGCTGACCCGATCATCGGACTGGCCTCGATTGACCACCTCGACATTCAAGTCGACCCATTGACCAGGTTCAGCGGCGATGTTCTCAACTGGCAGGTACAACCCCAATGGCTCAACGGCTGGACGGGTTGAGGTTGGCGCTTCCGTGGGCAGCTCCGCCACCGGCTCCATTCGGGGCGCCGTCCCTCCCATCACTGGAGGTTTCGAATCAGCCCGAGGCTGTCCGGCCGCTGCTTCCGGCCCTTTGATGAACAGCCGATAGGGGCCGATGCGAATCTCTGAACCAGGATTCACAGGCATGGGGGCGTCCGCTCTCAGGCGGACATCATCAAGCCAAGTGCCATTGATACCGCCCAGATCAACCAGCTCCCAGCCGTTCAGAGTCGCCTGGAGCCGGGCATGGTGTCTTGAGACGCCATCGGTGGGCAGCACAATGTCATTGTCGGCATTGCGGCCGAGGCTGATCACGGTCCTGGTTAGGGACAGCTCACTGGGTTCATGCCCAGGCGTCTCGATCGTCAGCTCAAAGCCTTTCGGCGGCTGCGTGACTCGCTCGAGAATATCTGACTCAGTTGCGGACATCACCTGGGTTGGGGCGCCCTTCAGGGCCACTACCGCGTTGCGCAGGGCGCTGCTCAATTCACCAGCTGTGGCGAACCTCTGTGTGGGATCCTTTGCCAGCGATTTTGTGATAATCGCCTCAATCATCGCGGGGATATCCGTGCGAATCTCTCGTGGTGACTGAGCCTCAATCCCTTTGTCATGGATCGCGATCGCTTCGGATAGGGTCTGCATGGCGAAGGGCAGCTTGTTGGTCACTAATTCGTACAGCACCACGCCCAGCGAATAGATGTCGGTCCGGCCGGTCAATTCCCCATGACGGCACTGTTCCGGGGACATGTAGGTGGGCGTGCCCACGGTGGTCCCTAGCTCGGTCATGCCGGTGCCTTCCTGAAGCTTCACCAGCCCAAAGTCTGTCAGCACCGCCCGAAATGGCTGCTCATTCTCCTTGTCAGGTTCGCTCAACCGCTTGAGGATGATATTTCCGGGCTTTACATCGCGATGGATGATTCCTCGCTGGTGGGCATATCCCAGGGCATCGGAGATCTGAATGACAATCTGCAGGCTCTGGTCAAGAGGCAGATATTTCTGCAGCCGCTGCAGACGCCGCAGGTGTTCTCGCAAGCTGCCCCCGTCCACATATTCCATGGCGATAAAGAGGCCGTCCTCAGATTCGCCGAAGTCAAATATCTTTACCACCGAGGGATGATCTAGCTTAGCAGCGGTCTTGGCTTCCTGGACCAGCCGCGCGCGGAATTCTTCACGGCGAGCGAAGTGGGCATGCATCAACTTGATGGCTACCTGCCGGCTAAGATTCAGATCATGGGCCCGGTAGACAGAACCCATGCCGCCATCGCCCAACAATGCCTCTAGCTGATAGCGCCCATTAATTGTGCGACCAATCAGGCTGACCATAGCCGCCTCCAATCTCAGACTGCAGGATCCCCGCGATGGCGGCAACCAGTGCCGCTACCTGCGCAGGGCCAATCCCTTGGTGGGTAACTGCCCGAAAGTGACGCGGGCCAGAAAATGTCGATGTCAATATGCCTGACTGTTCCTTCAGCCGATGGACCAATGCCTCACCCGAGAGGGGTATATCGTCACGCAAGCTGAAGAATACCATGTTGGTCTTCACGCTGTCTGGGTCTACGCCGATGCCGTCGACTTCGGCCAGACCATGGGCCAGCTGACGCGCATTGGTATGATCTTCGGCCAGCCTATCAACCATTTCGTTCAGGGCGATCATACCGGCAGCCGCCAAAATACCTGCCTGCCTCATGCCGCCGCCCAGCGATTTGCGGATGCGGCGGGCGGCATGAATGAATTCAGCGGATCCGCACAGTATCGATCCGACCGGCGCAGATAACCCTTTACTCAGGCAGAAGCTGACAGAATCAACCTGCCGGACTATTTCGTCGGCGGTAACGCCCAGCGCTACGGCGGCATTAAACAATCGGGCGCCGTCCATGTGGACGGACAGTCCGTGGCGTCGGGCGATTTCCCTCACAGAGGCGAAATAGCTGACTGGCAGGGGAAAGCCTTGCCGGTTGCCGTAACTGTTTTCCACCAGGATAAGGCGGCTCTTGGGGTAATGGACATTGTCAGATCGGACAGCGGCTTCAATTTCGCCCAAATCCATCTTGCCTTGGGCATCGGTGGGCAGCGGGCGCGGGATTACCCCGCCTAAACTGGCCATGCCGCCGGCTTCAAAGCAGTAGGAGTGGGCATCGATTCCTACGATGGCCTCATCACCTCGTTGGGCATGGCTGAGTATGGCGACCAGGTTTCCCATGGTACCGCTGGCGACGAAGAGGCCGGCCTCCTTGCCTACCATCCTAGCAGCCAGCTGCTCCAAAGCGTTGACTGTGGGATCTTCGCCATAAACATCATCACCGACGACAGCAGCGGCCATCGCTTCACGCATACCTGGCGTAGGCAGCGTCACTGTATCTGATCGAAAGTCAATCCATTCCATACTTGAAGTTTACGTAATATTGTTAAGATTGCAAGCACTCTGATATTGATGCGAGCCAAGGAGATCATTCGAACAATCACAGATTCATGACCAGTAGTCCTCCAGAGAGCCCAAGGGTCGAATGAAGCGGTCGTCCTCCCGCGGCAACAGGTTATAATCACCTGGTGATTAATCAACTTCCTGTGTTCCCATTAATTTGCCCGGTATGCAGCCACCCGCTCGATCTGGTTGAGCGGACACTCCGCTGTGAAGGCAGACACTCCTTTGATATCGCCAAGGAGGGTTATGTCAACTTAATGCTGGGTCATAAGAAGGGTGCCCGAATTCAGGGGGATGAGAAGGAGATGCTGCAAGCCAGACGGACCTTCCTGGAAAGGGGCTGGTACCAGCCGTTATCGGATGCTATCAACCAGCAGGTCTGGGAGCATCTTCAGCAGCACAAGCTTATTGGCCCTCAACTGGCATTGGTGGATCTCGGGTGCGGTGAAGGCCATTATCTGGGACGGCTGGAGGCAAGCCTTGGCGAGAAAGCTGCCGCTCAACACAATCCCCTATTTGGATTGGACATCGCCAAAGATGCGGTGCGAATGGCCAGCAGACGTCATAGGAACATCCGCTTCCTGGTCTCTGATGCCAACCGCAAACTGCCGTTTTCGGACGGTAGTACGGCATGCTTGCTGAACATTTTCTCGCCCCGAAATGGGGCTGAATTTGCCAGAGTCATTCACCCCACAGGCATGCTTCTGGTTGTCATCCCCAATCAGGCCCATCTCAGTGAATTGCGCAACTACTGCCGCTTGCTTCAGATTGAGGAGAACAAGTCAGAACAACTGCGTACGTCGCTCTCCAAATGGTTCCGGATGGCAGCGAGCCAAAGGGTGATGGTTCCGATGCGTCTGGAAACGCAATCCCTGGTCGCGTTGGTCAGGATGACACCGAACTATTGGCACATGAGTTCTGCTGATTGGGAACGGCTGGAGTCAATCCCCGCGCTGGACGTAACGGCTGATTTTCAGATCATGCGCTTCAACCCTATCCAGGCGATATGATCGCCCAGCAAGGTGAACAGGGTGAATGCCGTCGCATCCTGGTGTCATCTATACAACGATTAAGCTAGCTGTCCCCTGCAGTACCTACAAAAAGAAGAATGCTACCCCCAAGATTGCGTACAGCGCCAACAGCTGCGCGCCCTCCAGCCAGTTGGTCTCGCCGTCCTTGAAGGCGAAGACAGCCACGATACCAGCTGAGGCCAATGCGACCAGCTCAAATTCATTGAAGCTGAAGGATAGCTCTACGCCCATCAGCGCGGCGATAATCACCAAGAGAGGGGCTACAAACAGGGCCACCTGCAGGCTGGATCCCAGGGCGATTTCAGTGCTTAGATCCATTTGATTCTTGACAGCCACCTGCACCGCGACCAGATGTTCAGCCACGTTTCCGACCAGCGGCACAATGATGATACCCACGAAGAACTCACTCCATCCCAGCTGGGCGACCACATGTTCGACCGACTCGACCAATAGCTCACTCATGAAAACGATCATCACAGTTGCCGCGATCAGGACCGCAGCTGCCTTGCCGACTGACCAGGTCGCCTCGTGTGCATGGGCCGAAGGCCGGGTTAGCGGGTTGTTCTCCACCTTATCGGTAAAGGAAAACAGCACGCCCAGACCATAAATGACAATCATTACCACCGCGACCCCAATGCTAAAGGGACGCAGCGCTTCATGATGATCCACATCGATGAAGGCGCCAAAAATCGCCGGCACCATCAGCGCCACCACGGCCAACATCATCATAGTGGCATTATTGGAGGCGCGGGTAGATTCAAATTTCTGCCGGCCGTTGCGAATTCCGCCCAGCAGCATGCTGAAGCCTAATACCAGAAGCAAGTTGCCCAGGATAGAGCCGGTAATAGAAGCTATCACCAGCTCCAATACACCTTCCTTGATGGCGACAATGGTGATTATCAACTCAGCAGCGTTGCCCAAGGTTGCGTTTAGCAGCCCGCCAAATTGGGGGCCGGTATAGGCAGCCAGCTCTTCGGTCCCCTCGCCAATGAAGCCAGCCAGGGGAATGATAGCGACGGCGGCAGCCATAAACTGGACCACTTCACCCCACCCCAGCGGTTGGGCAAGAAAAGCGGCTGGTACAAACAGCAGCAAAACATAGCGGTAATCGAACTTTATCTTCACCAGCAAGTCTCCTTTTGATGGCAACACGGCTAGAACAACGCTGTTCCAGGCTGATCGAACAGATCTGGGGGCGCCGTTGTGGGCACCAGCAGCTGCAGCGCCCCAGGTTTGACGACACAGTTGAGCGGGCTTCTGCCGGCTCTATCCCCATCGGTCTGGCAGGGCATGGTTGGATCGGTCACTACTTTGATTTCACGGCCCCTGACCATGGTAACAGCCGGATCCTGATGGTGGCGTTCCAGTCTTGTCTGAAAGAAAGTGTGAAACGCATCCGCCATGCCGCCTCCGGGGAACATCCACACTTCGAAGAGGCCGTCATCCAACTTCGCGTTGGGGCTCAGGAGCAGCTCTCCACCTGCATAGCGGCGGCAGTTGCTGATCAACACCAGCAGAAATTCATCCTCAAACAGCTTGCCGTCCACGATGACCCTGGCACGCATTTTAGGCAGCCGGGGAACGACCATGAGCCCCTGGGTCATGTAGCCAAATCGCCCTAGTTTCTTCGACAATTTGGACCGGGGCTCCAGCTGATCGACAAGGTAGCCGTCCGCGCCGGTACCGGCCCACAGCATCCAATATCGTCCATGACCGCTGGCGTCTTCGGTGTACCCCAGATCCATCGCATGCACCCGGCCCTCGGCCAGCTTGGCCGCAGATACCAGCAGCTTCTGCCGGTTGACCAAGCTAGGGCGCGGCATCAGCAATTCTCTGGCGAAGGAATTGGCTGTACCTACCGGGAGCGGGGCCATCACCGTATCGGTGCCGGCCAATCCATTGGCGACCTCGCCCAATGTACCGTCTCCCCCAGCGGCGATCACCAATCTCTGACCGGCGGCAGCCGCCTCCTGGGCTATCTGTACCGCGTGGCCTGCGGCACGCGTAGGCTGTACCGCTACCTGCCAATCCAACTGCCTCCAGAAGAGGGCGACCCTTTCGATGACACCGGCTAGATTCGCCGATCCAGCTAAGGGGTTGTAGATAATTGTCGCTTGCACTAGGCGGCTTCTTCCTTTAGCCAATAGGCAACTAAGCAGTCGGCAAGCGCCTCGGGCGAAGTCGAACTGCTGTCCAAAATGAGATGGGGATTCGTCATCGGCTCCTGCATTTCCACCAACAGGTTGTACACGGTCCAATCAGCGTCAGACATATCCCCGGGCCTTCTGTTGGCGCTGTTTCTCCCAACAAGCCGCTCCTTGACCGCCTCTGGCGATGCCTGCAGATAGCAGAAGACGGCTGGCAAGCCGAGGTTGGCCGCTACAGCAGCCGCCTGGTCGCGCCAACTCTGCAGTGAATTCACAGCATCAAACAGCACTCGCTGCCCGCGCCGCAGCCTTCTTTCGATAATCGCGAAGCACACCTGATAAATCTGCGTCTTCTCCTGGTCGGAATAGCTGGGCGACCCGGTCATTTTCTTGCGAATGGCGTCGGTACTCACCAGCACATACGGCAGGCGATCCCGAAGCGCGGAAGCGACAACGGACTTACCGGTACCGGGCAGACCGACCATGATCAGCAGGCTTCCCCCGGAGGGATTCGCGGGCGGCACCTCAAGCTGTTCATCAATTGCGTTGATGATTTCACTGATTTCCATCGAAGCTACAGTCTTCCTTCACGAGAGCCTGGGCCATTCACTTAGGCTGCCGGCAGCCGTGGACCGCCGCGCTTTTCCGCTTCCTGCCGCACCCACTCAGCCAACAGAGCCAATTCCTGGGCGCTGCCTGGGATCTGGGACAAGTCGATGTCTACGCGCCCACGGGCACACAGCACTGCCAAAGGCACCCGGTAGCTTGCTCCGGGTTCGCCAACGCGATAATTTTTAACCGCCGGCAGGCCGCTCTCCTTCAACGCGGTAAACAGCCTGTCCACGTATTCGCCGCCATCCACCATCAAATCGTTGATCTCTGACGCGTCCATGAAACGGTCCCAG
>JAHEEY010000205.1 GCA_024640485.1 Chloroflexota bacterium
ATCAGCGGGTCGAAGGTATAGGCAAAGGGGCTGCCGAACAGCTGCATGTAGGTGGCGATCAGGCCGTCTGGTCCAACATCGCGCTGCCAGCCGGTGTAGGTGGCGCCGTCGTGGGCGCCGAGCATGTTCTGGACCCCGGCAGTGCCGTTGTTGATGCCGGGATCAAATGCCAGCCGCGTACCGTCATTCAGCAGAAAGCTGAAAACACCGCCTTCCCCCCGGCCGTAAAAGCCCCAGTTGAGCTCGTTGGCGGCCCAGCTGAGCTGCTGGTATAAGCCGTCGTACTTGAGATAGCCCAAAGGGTAGCCGTTATCCGCAGCGCCGGGTTGAGAGATCCATTTGGCGCGATATTCAAGGATAGCCAGCAGCAGCCTGGGATTGACGCTGAACCGCTTGGCTACCAACGACACGATCTCAGGCCCGGCAAGCAGCTGCCCTTCGATCGTTTCTTCATACGCCATCAGGTATCCGTTATAGGGGGCCGCAAATTCGCGTACATCGAAGGATGCCGCCAAGGGGCCGTACACCAGCTCGCTGTCAGGGATGATCTTGTAGCTGGGGCTGGTCAGCTGAACTTCGGTAGGGATGCGAATCTCCTGACCGACGAACAGCATATCGGTGCCCTGCAGATCGTTGCTGTTTTGCAGCTCTTCAATGCTGCTGCCGTAGATCTGGGCGATATAGCCTAATGTCTCGCCCGGGTTGACCGCATGGACTGCGAACGGCTGGTCGCTGACAGCATTGTTGAGGTGGGGCGGATCTGGGGTGGGGATACCCACATAGGTCGGCAGCGATGTGGTCGTAGGCCGCAGTAGTTCCGGTGTCGGGATCACTGCTTGGCCTTCAGTTCTTGGGGTGACCGCTGGCGTTGGCGGCGCCACTGCCGGCAGATTCTGGGCCACAATGGTGACCTGGGGATCAGGTCGTTCACAGCCGGTCAAGACAAGAGTGATCAGTAGGCTGAACAGCAGGGCGGCTGCCGCCAATCGTGTTGGGTGACGGTCTTTCATGGGCTCGGATTTTATCGTATCTGGCAACAATTGTGAAACGCACCTTGGTCACGCTGCTTCTGGGCGTGAGGAGCGTGATCCATCAGACAGAAGTTGTATCTCTTTATCCGCATCATGGACTGGCAGTCCAGTGCGTGTTCAAGGACTATAAATCGATCAATTTCCTTGCCGGTGATATCGTACCCCGCCGCCAGCAGCTTCCTGGGCAGCAAGATCTCGGCAGAATCTGCCGTTTGGTGCTGTTGGCCCGATATTGACATAATCCATCCCAGCTTCTTCTTGTTATTGGATGACGGTCAAGGGGATAATTGGGGCGATATCAAAATGGAGCCGGCTGTGCGACTCTCTCAGCGCTGCCTCGACGGCAGCCGGCGTCTGTCCTTGGGCAAAGATAAAGCCCAGGTAGCTTTCGCCTTCCGGCAAGGGGAGCAGCGGGTAATTCAGTTTGGCAGTGATTTCAATGTTCCGGATCAGCGGCACAGATTGGGCTTCGTCAATACCTGTCACTGATTTGAGAAGCCCGGCTGCTGGAATCGGAATCATCATCACCCCGCCAGCTTCACCGGCGCGCTGCGTGCTGGCGATTTCCATGCCGCACGCCTGGCGCAGGATCAGTTCTTCCAGAGAGGCATCGGTGCCGAACTGCAGCGTCTGAGAGCAAAGGCCGCCGATTGAACGGCCGGCTAGCTCCACTATCCAGGGCCCTTCCTCATTGATGCGCAGTTCCGCGTGGATGGGGCCGGTATTCAGCCCAAGTGAAGCCGCGGCCTGGGCGGCGCATCGGCTGATTGCGGCCTGGGTCTCATCCGGCAGCCGGGAAGGGGTCACGTAAATCGTTTCTTCAAAAAATGGTCCGTCAAGAGGATCTGGTTTGTCGAACAGCGCCAGGACGGTCAGCTTTCCACTGTCCAGCATGCCTTCCATGGCGACTTCGACGCCAGGTATGAATTGTTCTACCAGGAAGGGGTGGGGGCCCGTGGTTGTCTTGCTCAGTAATTTGTCGAGGCGGGTGACGGCTGCGGCCAGTTCCTCAGGATTGTCAGCTCGGATGACCCCTCGGCTGCCAGACAGCCGCAGCGGCTTGACCACGCAAGGGTAGGGGACCAGGCTGGCCACATGACCAAGATCATCATCTGTGTGAAAGCGATGGAATTGTGGTGAGGGCACCGCAGCTTTGGACAGCAGCTGGCGCATCAGATATTTGTCGCGGGCAGCTTCCGCGGCTTGAATCGAATTGTGGGGCAGCTTCAGCTGCTGGCTGGCTCTGGCCGCCAGCAGGCTGCCGCTGTCATCGACCGAAATGACCGCGCTGAGCGGTGATTCCTCAGCATAAGACGCTATCTTCTGCGCCGCGTTCTCAAGATCGTTGAAATCGAGCCCCAGGGTGACGGACCAGTAGTCGGCCAGCTGCCGGGGCATATCGATGGCCTGAACGATTTCGATACCAAGGGTTGCGGCAGCATCGACGAATGCTTGCACCCGGTAGCTGTGGGTGGTGACGATCAGCAGGACACGACGCAAAGGGGTGCTTTCTAGGTGTTTGGGTTCAGTGTTCATCAGTTGGGCGATTATAGCCATCTAGCGCTGTTCTTGCGATTGGGATGCTGCCAGCTGCTTGGTGTTCGAGATGCCGCCGCCAGCCCGCGTTAATCTTTGGGCAGTTTGCCGGCCGCTCCCAGAATCCAGCGCATACATTTGTGCCCGAAGTCCAGGAACATCATCGGGCAGCCGCCGGCAATCACCTTAATGCCGTTTTCTCGCCCAAGATCTGCGGCGCTGCTGGATACGCTGGAAGCCGCTGCCCCAAATAACGCGTTCTCATGCATCCACACCATGGGAACCTTTGCCTCAACGCACTGGGGCATGATCTGGTCAGCAACGGCTGGCTTGGCTATGATCATCACCCCATCCAGCTTCTCTGGAATCGAGGCAATGTCCGGGTATGCTTTATCTCCTTCAATGGTCTCGGCACCGGGGTTGATGGCGTAGGTCTGATAGCCGCGCTTGCGCAGCGCCTTGTAAATCGCATTTCCAGTCTTCTGCTGGCTGCGGGAAACACCGACTACGGCAATTCGCTTTCCGGCGAGGAACTCTGCCGCGTTAGCTTCAAATGTGGACATGTGACTCCTCCTGATGGGCTTTTCAAACAGAAAGCTGATTCCCGGGCGGCTCAGCTGCCGTTTGAAAATTAAGATGGCTTGCTGTTCGCTAAAGGATGGCTGTCAGTTGAACCGACGTAGGGAATCAATGGCAGCCCGCGGAGACAAGCTAAGCCATAATTATAGGCGATTTTCTTGGAAAGCACGATCTGACGGAAACAGCAATTCGACCTGACCAGCTGAACAGCTGCCAGGGGTTGACTTTCCTGTTCTAATCTCGTATCGTTCCCGCGGAGGTACTATGAACAAGAAAATAGCTTTGATCCCCGGAGACGGGATTGGCCCTGAGGTAGCTGCCGAAGGCCGAAAAGTTCTGGAGTTTGTGGCTGCCCAATATGGCCGCACGTTCACCTTTACCGAATGTCTGATGGGCGGCATCGCCCTGGATATGACCGGCGATCCCCTGCCCCCAGAAACGGTAGAAACCTGCCTGGCAAGCGACGCGGTGCTGTTGGGCGCGGTTGGCGGGCCAAAGTGGAGCGATCCAACGGCCAAAAAACGGCCGGAACAAGGATTGCTAGGACTGCGCAAGAGCCTGGGGGTTTTTGCCAACTTGCGTCCTGTCAAAGTATTTCCTGCCCTGGCGAGTGCCAGCCCGTTGCGGCCGGAACGGGTGGCCAATGTCGACATCATGTTTGTCCGCGAGCTGACCGGCGGTATCTACTTTGGCTCCCCCCAAGGTCGTGAAATAGTCGCTGAAGGGCGCAGCGGGCATGACACCATGCGCTATAACGAGATGGAAGTGCGCCGGGTGATGCAGGTTGCCTTCAAGCTGGCGGGGCAGCGTCGGGGCAAGCTGACCTCGGTAGACAAGGCCAATGTACTGGCATCCTCCCGCCTGTGGCGTGAGGTCGCTCACGAAGTTGCCGCAGAATACCCTGAGATCGAATATGAAGATGTGCTGGTGGATGCGGCTGCCATGTATCTACTGAATCGCCCTGGTGATTTTGACGTGGTCGTCACCGGCAACATGTTCGGTGATATCTTGTCTGATGAAGCATCGATGATCAGCGGTTCATTGGGCATGCTGCCTTCAGCGGCATTGGGTGCCGGTGGGCCGGGGCTGTATGAACCCATTCACGGCTCAGCGCCGGATATCGCCGGCAAGGGGATCGCCAACCCATTGGCCACCATATTGAGCGTGGCCATGATGCTCCGTTCTAGCCTGGGCATGGAAGAAGCGGCTGCCAAGGTTGAATCTGCCGTGACCCAGGTGTTGGATGCCGGACATCGGACCGCCGATCTGGCTGGCCCTGGCGGAAAAAGCGTTGGCACAATTGAGATGGGAGAGCTGGTCCTTTCTTATTTGGCCTAGACAACTATCGTTTCTCAATCCGGGCATTTCTGGCGTAGTCTGCCGGCTGCCTAAACATGGAGAGAAATGGCAAGAAAGAGGAAAGCAGTATGAGCGGAAATCTGAACAAATACAGTGCGCGCATTACCCAGGCGAAGTCGCAGGGTGCTTCCCAGGCGATGTTATATGGTACTGGGATGAACGAAGCGGACATGAACAAGCCCCAGGTGGGCATCGCCAGTATGTGGTATGAAGGCAACACCTGCAATATGCATTTGAACGAGCTGGCGGCTCAGATTAAGGAAGGGGTGGTCGCCGCCGACATGGTTGGCATGCGTTTCAATACCATCGGTGTCAGCGACGGCATTTCCATGGGAACTGACGGCATGAGCTATTCGCTGCAGTCCCGTGAGATCATCGCTGATTCTATCGAGACCATGATGGCTGCCCAATGGTATGACGCCAATATCTCCATTCCCGGCTGCGACAAGAACATGCCCGGGTGCATTATCGCCATGGGCCGGCTGAACAGGCCGTCGCTGATGGTCTACGGCGGCACCATTCGCGCCGGCTGCACCGACAAGCACGATAAGCTGGATATCGTCTCCGCTTTCCAGAGCTATGGCGAGTACATTGCCGGTTCCATCGATGATCAGGAGCGCCAGTCCATCGTACGCCACAGCTGTCCCGGACCGGGCGCCTGCGGCGGTATGTACACCGCCAATACTATGGCCAGCGCCATCGAAGCGATGGGCATGAGCCTGCCGTTCAGTTCCTCCAACCCGGCCGAGTCTAAGGAAAAAGCGGAAGAGTGTGTTCAAGCTGGCAAAGCTATCCGGCTGCTGCTGGAAAAAGACATCAAGCCCAGCGATATCATGACCCGCAAAGCTTTTGAAAACGCGATGACCGTGATCATGGTCTTAGGCGGATCAACCAACGCGGTGCTCCACCTTTTGGCCATGGCGCGGGCGGTGGATGTTGAGCTGAGTATCGATGATTTCCAAGTCGTCAGCGATCGGGTCCCTTTCCTGGCCGACTTGAAGCCAAGCGGCCGTTTTGTGATGGAAGATCTGCAGGCCATTGGCGGCATCCCGGCGGTGATGAAGATGCTGCTGGAAAACGGTTACCTCCACGGGGAGTGTCTCACCGTCACCGGCAAAACCATTGCCGAGAATCTGGCGGAAGTAGCCGGACTGGCTGACGGGCAGGAAATCATCCGGCCGCTGACAGACCCGGTGAAGCAGTCGGGGCATATCCAGATTCTGCGCGGCAATTTGGCCCCGGACGGTGCTGTGGCCAAGATCACCGGCAAAGAGGGCGTCAAGTTCTCTGGCCCGGCTAGAGTGTACGACTCAGAAGAGGAGATGCTGGCCTCATTGGAGCGGAAAGAGATTCAGAAAGGGGATGTGATCATCATCCGTTTCGAAGGGCCAAAAGGGGGACCGGGTATGCCGGAAATGCTGACCCCCACTTCGGCCATTATGGGCGCGGGGCTGGGCAAAGATGTCGCCCTCATGACCGACGGCCGATTCTCTGGAGGTTCTCACGGCTTCATTGTGGGGCATATCACGCCCGAAGCGCAGGACGGCGGCCCCATCGCTTTGGTGCAAGATGGGGATCTGATCACCATTGATGCCGATCGAAACGCCATCGAAGTCGCGGTCAGCGATCAAGAGCTTGCCCAGCGCTGGGCAGCCTGGGTACAACCACCCTATAAAGCGACCCGAGGTACCCTATACAAATACATCAAGACAGTGAAGTCTGCTTCCGAAGGATGCGTCACTGACGAGTAAACTAAGGTAGTTGCGCCCTAATCGTACTGGTCTTCAAAATAACAGCCCCAGTTTTCTGATGATAACTGGGGCTGTTTCCGTGGTAGGTCAATACAGTCGGCTTTGGTGCAAATCTGCCAACACCTTCTTGTAGTTATGTCAACTAAAGATGGGCTCTTAGCTTGATTCCTTCCGGTTTCGATAGAGGGCGGGATCGACCACTTCGAGCATCTTCTCTGTGTCGAGCTTGCCGCCCAAGAAGGTGTTGATTCGATCGATATAGGGCAGCGGGTCAGCAACTATCTCACTGTAGTGAAGCTCAAGTGTGCTGATATTGGGCTGGGCGTTCAGCCACTGTTCCACAGAGCCGAGATGTTTCTGGAAAAGCTCGGTCATCTTCTGGTCATCGATGGCGGCTTCGCTCTCCCCTCGGCGTTCCAACATCTTCTGCTGTGAAGCCAGGATCTCGGGCATATCGCGGTGCATGAAGATCACCTGGTATTGGTAATCTGCGGGTAGATGTTTCAGCAGCGCGGAAATGACCTTGACGCTTTTCCCCAGGGCATCTGCCAGCCAAGCGATATCCCCTTTGCCCATCTGCTTGACCCTCTCGTACTCGTAATACCCTTTGGGATTGTCAGGGTCCGCAGAGCGAATGTCGTCAGTTAGCGGAGCGATGCCGCCAGCTTCCAACATCTTCATCATCATCGACGTGCCGGAGCGGGGCAAACCGGAGACTATGGTTATCGCGCTCGGTGATTGTGACTTGAACAACTTCTTCAACAGATCTGCCATATTACCATCCTCAAACTGATCTAATCGTCATGCCAATCAACGGCATGACGGTGGCAATGATACCACAGTGGAAATCGTGGCGTAAGTCGTGTATCTCTTCTGGTGCGCGTGACAGCTACGATGACCAATCTGGTCGAGGCCGGCTGATCAACCGCATCCCGTTCAAAGTCACCAGGATTGAGGTGCCTACGTCGGCAAAAACGGCCAACCACATGCTGCCTAGCCCCAAGATGACCAGAATGACAAAGGCGAACTTAATCGCCAGGCTGAGGGCGACATTGGCCCGGATGATATTCATGGCTGACCGGCTGAGCCGCAGGGCAAAGGGGAGCTGGCGCAGATCCTCACCCATCAAGGTGATGTCGGCAGTTTCCATCGCCTGGGCGGTGCTGCCGATGGCGATGCCCACGGTAGCAGTGGCCAGCGCCGGGGTGTCGTTGATGCCGTCGCCCACCATAGCCACATCCCTGTATCTCTGGCGCAGCGACTCGATCGCCTTCACTTTCTCATGGGGGAGGCAGTTGGCCATCACGTCAGTCACCCCAACTTCGGCAGCTACCCGCTGCGCGGTTTCCAGATTGTCGCCCGTGAGCATCACCAGGGCATCAATCCCCTGCGCTTTCAAAGCCTTGATGGCGGCTGAACTGCTGGGACGGATACCGTCTGTGACCGCGATGTAACCGGCATAGCTGCTGTCATCGCTTACCAGCAGGGTGGTGTATCCCTGGGCATCGGCATCGGCGACGGTCTGGCAATGGGCATCGTGGGGTACGTAGTCGTCGAAATAGGTATGGCTGCCCACGGTCACCTGGCGGCCGTCAACCGAGCCTCGGACGCCGAGGCCAGCCATGGCGGTGACTAATTCTGCCGAGGGATACCGGTCTTGAACACCCCGGGAGGCCGATTCGGCGACGACCGCATGGGCCAATGGATGTTCGGATCGCCGTTCGACTGCTGTGGCAAGCGCCAGCAAATCATCACAATTGTCGCAGAATTCCACCCCATCGGTGCTGCAGCCAACGGATCGTACCGAGACCACTTCCGGCTTTCCCAAGGTCAGGGTACCGGTCTTGTCAAAGGCTATCGCCTTGACCCGGCTGAGCGCTTCCAGGTGTGCACCCCCCTTGAACAGCACGCCGTTCCTGGCGCCGTTGCTGATGGCGCTGATGATACTCACCGGGGTGCTGATAACCAGCGCGCAGGGGCAGGCGACGACCAGCAGCGCCAGGGCCCGATACAGCCAGCCTTG
>JAHEEY010000206.1 GCA_024640485.1 Chloroflexota bacterium
GCCGGCGTGTCTTTGCCGCAGTCCACTGGCCCCTGATATAGGCGCCAAATACCTTCAACGGTCATCAAAGTGCCGCTGGGCAGCCGCCGCAGCAGACCCTCAAATCCTACGGCGTCCAACTGCAGCCCTTCGGAGACCAGGGCCCACTGTACGCGAGGGCTCCCAGGTGATTGGCAGCCAGGCACCTCCAGCGGGGTATAGCTGCCGGTAACCTGAATACGGCGGTCGCGCAGCGCCGCGGGATCTTCATTGAGCTGGTTGAAGCCGATAGGAACTGACTGTCCGCTGCCAACGGGTTCTGGGGAGACAGCCTCGGTACTGCCGGTGGGCTTGAGAGGGCGGGGAGTCCCGCCGAAAAGCATCGGCAGGATCACCAGCATTGCAATCAGGATGATCCCCGCTGCTGTCCAGATAGCGATTCGCCGTAATCCGCGGTAGTTATTTGTGAGTCTAATCATCAACGTTGTAGTTTCGGCAGCCGCGTTCCGCGGTGATGGATCCACCATTCGATTAATAGGATGACGAAAGCGGCTAACAGCAGCCAGGGCCATAACTCGCGCTGGCCGATATCTCCTTCAACGGCCGTCTCCAGGGTGCTCTGACCAATGCGGACCTGGTCGGCTGGTTGAATCTGCCCTTCATCAGGGCTGAAAAGGTTGACGGCAAAACTGCCGGCTGGTCGGTCGCCTCCATCATCACGAATGACGACCTGGTATAGTCCAAGTTGATCCGTTTCAGTGAAGAAAAGGTCATCTTCGCCCACCTGCGCCAGCCACTCACGGCCGTCCGGTTTGCGTATGGTGACTAGAAGTGAACCGACCCCGGGAGAAATCGCCACAGGTGTGCCAATCCGCAGATTGGCAGGCGCCTCAAAGGCGCGGCCTGGGCTCAGCCAGTCTGTAATATTAGCCATTAACACAGGAAATGCAATCTGCAGCGGCAGATCGGAGTCATGCAGGTCGAAGCTGAAAACCGCTGCCCGCAGGCCGTTTCGTTCGCCAGTCATGATCAGCGGTCCGCCGGCAGCCATCACCAGCGGCTGCGCCCACGGGGCCGATATCTGCTTGGCCGAAGCCACATGGACATTGCGCCAATCCACGAATCGGAGCAGCGGCGAATCGGCCAGCCGGGTGGCGACGGTCGCCGGGCTGGTGAAGACGCCGGTTACTTCAAGTAGGCTGTCTTCCGAGCTATCCCCTCCAAATCCCGCCATCGGGTTCAGAATCAGCATGTCGGCTGCAGGGACTGGGTCCGGCAGCGGCACGCTGTCATAAATGTAGAGGTCATAAGGCTGGCTGTCGGACAAGTCAGAACTGCCGCTCTTGAACAGCTCGATGCCGGGCAAGCTGCTGAATATCTGCTCCAGGAAGATGTTGCCAGGTGTTACCAGCAGCGCCCGGTTGCTGACACCCCCCTCGTGAACCGCCCAGGCGGTATTGTCCAGGGGCAGGAAGTCGTTTTCATTGTCACTTAATGACGCTTTGATCACCGCCGTCCCCTGGGGAAGATCCCAGGAGAGATTCACCTGTTTGCCGGCAGCGACGGTGATGCGCCGGGAATCAAAAAGAACGCCGTCCAGGGTCAGGCTGAACAGTGCCTGCTGCTCGACGAGCCCTTGATTGCTGACGCTGGCGAACAGCTGCGGGCCGCTGTCGGCACCTCGTGTAGCCAGCGCGGAAATGGCCAGGTTCTCAGCCTCTACTCCCACCGGCACAAAGATGGTTTCAGCTGGCAGCGGCGGGGTCTGCTGGGGGAGGCCGCCGTCGGAGACCAGCACGATCTGGGCATCCTGAAACCCCTGGGCAGCGCCTGCAGCCAGGGCGAAAGCGGCCGGCCACTCCGCGGGGGAGGCGTCGGGAACCGCCTTGTCCAGCGCCAGACGCAGCGTGTTCTTATCGCCGGTGGCCGATACCAGCACTGAAGGCATGTGACCGGCCTGGATGATGCTCATCTGGCTGCTGCCGCCTAGATCATCGATTAACTTGCCAACCTCCGCTTTGGCGGCGGTGAACCGGTTAGGCTCGACATCGGTCGCCTGCATGGAAGCAGAGCTGTCCAGCAGAACGACGACATTGCCGCTGCTGATGGAAGGGATGGGATAAAAAGGGCGTGCCAGTGCCAGTACCAGTGCCGCCAGGATCAAGAGCTGCAGCAGCAGCAGTAAGTTGCGCCGCAGCCGCTGCCAGGGGGCGTTGGCCTCTCGGTCCCGAAGCAGCTTCTGCCACAGCAAGGTACTGCTGACCATCATTTCCTGCCGCCGCAGCCGCAGCATGTACATGATGATGATCGGCCCCGCCAGCAGGCTGAACAGCAGGAACCCCGGGGTTAGAAATGACATGGTGGTTGGGCCAGCTTACGGGGAATAGTGCCAAACGACTGCGCACAGACGCAGCTAGAATTGCGGGGATGCTGTTTTGGTCGGGGGGGCGTTTTGTCAGATAGGTCCATAGAACGAAACAGTGCGTCGAGAATGCGTCGCCGCTTGGATAGCAAATCGGATGCCGCGATGCGGCTCATTATATCATGTCTGCCGGCGGCTGGCGCTCGCTCACGCCGCTGCCGTGGCCGGGACCTGCGGGATCACCATCCGGTTGACAGCTAGACGCGGCTGCAGATATGATCCCGGAAGCGAATCGAAAAAGTGGTCCAGGCGTGACCGGGAAACGCGGCAGGCGGAAGGCAGCTTCTTATGATGACATTCAATCGTGATTCGGCCCAGTTATTTGTTCCAGATGGCATTCCGGCGTCAGAGGCGCTGGCCCGAACGACCCATATGGCTATCGGCGCTCACCAGGACGACCTGGAGATCATGGCCATCGACGGAATTCTGGCCTGTTTCCAACAGCCAGACCGACACTTTTGCGGCGTGGTCGTCACCGACGGCAGCGGCTCTCCCCGGGCTGGCCGATACCAGGACTATGGTGATGACCAGATGCGGGCGATCCGGGCCAAGGAACAGCTGAAAGCGGCAGCTGTCGGCGAATACGGCGCTCAACTGCTGCTGGACTATCCCAGCAGTCAGGTCAAGGACCACACTGACCGGGAAGTTGTCCAGGAACTAATCATGCTGCTGAGCGCGGCAAAACCGGAGATCTTGTTCACCCACAATCTGGCTGACAAGCATGACACCCACGTAAGCGTAGCCTTAAGCGTGATCCAGGCGGTGCGCTCGCTGCCGGCAGTCGAAAGACCGCGGCTGCTGCTGGGCTGCGAAGTATGGCGGGATCTCGATTGGATGGTGGATAGCGACAAAATCACGCTGGCAACTGACGATCGGGAGAGCTTGCAGGCCGCACTCTTGGCGCTCTTCGATTCTCAGATCAGCGGCGGCAAGCGGTATGATCTGGCGGCTGTGGGCAGGCGGCGGGCCAATGCCACCTATTTCGCTTCTCACACCGTCGACACCGTCTCTGGCATGGGGTTCGCCATGGACTTGACCCCTTTGGCGGCAGATCCCTCCCTCGATATCAGCCAGTACGTCCAGGCTCACATCAGCCGGTTCGCTCAAGACGTCGCCATTAGGATGGCCCGCCTGGGCCAGTCGACGCCAGCCAGCTAGCGCAGCAGGCTCTGGGCCCGCAGCGTCTGCATCACCAGTTTCTCCCAGTTCAAATGGGTGTTGACCGGGATATGGTGGACCCCGCGCCGGCTGCAGTAGCTGCCGATCTCCCCCATCCAGCTCTGCAGCCGCTGCCGGTACATGTCTAAAGTGGCATCATCCAGGGTTATCTCCGCGTCATGGCCGGTCTCGATATCTACCAGCTTCAGATCGCCGCCCAGAGGGGGATCTAGCTCATCTGGACTGAGCAGATGGATCAAGCCGACCTCATAGCCGCGGGACTGCAGCGCGTTGATCCCATCCTGATAGCCGTTAGGGGAAAGCAAATCGGTCAGCAGAAAGAGAAGGCCGGGGCGTCTGGCCCTCAGGGCGTAGCTGTGAAGGGATTGGTTCAGGTCGGTCGGGCCGGATGCAGAGGCGGTCTCCAGAAATTGGAGCAGCTGTAGTGAATTGCGGGCTCCTCGGTGCGGTCCCCAGCGCCGGTTGCCGCCGCTGTTGAGAAAAGTCACAGTGAGCAGGTCGTTGGTGGATAGGCCGATGTGGCCTAACGCTCCCGCTAATTTCAGGGCGTAGCGCAGCTTATTCTCATCATTCTCCGGCTCATCCGGCCAGTTCATGCTGGCGCTGCCGTCGATGATGATGTGGACTGATAGATCTTCCTCTTCTTCCAACAGCTTGATGAAGGGCCGTTCCAGCCGGGCATATACATTCCAATCCAGCCGGCGCAGGTCGTCCCCCTTGGTGTAATTGCGGTAATCGGCGAATTCGATGGAGGTGCCCCGTTTGCGGCTGCGGCGGTCCCCTTTCATCACCCCGACCCTGACCTGATTGGCCACCAGCTGCAGCTGCTCTAGTTTTCTGAGGGTCGCTTCGTCGAATAGGTTCATGATAGGCTTACCTAGAGCGGACCCGCTTATTCGGCACTTTTCATATCGAAGATCACGCCGTTCACCTGAATAAGCAGCAATATTTGGAAAAGCCGGCAGATCAGCAGCGCTTTGCTATCAGTAGAGAGTTGGTCGTCGTGAATTGGGGCCAGGGCGGCATCAATCGTCTGCCGGCGGACGGCAGGGTCCATGGATGGCTGCAGCTGTGCCGACAGCCGCCAGAGTTCCTGGTAAAGATGCCAGGCCGCCTGCCGGCAGCTGGCGGCGATTTCCGTCTGGAACGCTTTGATATATTGGCGGGAGGCCAGGACCATCAAGCTCTCGCTGGCGCCGCCTATCAGCAGCCGCTTCCACAGCTCTTGACCGGAGAGACTTGGTTCAAACACCCGCTCCAGGGCGACACCGCCTACGGCACCGATATCCAGCAGCGTGGCGAATTTGCTGTACTCGTGGGCGCTCATGCTGGCGTTAAGGTGGTTGAGAAACTCGTAGAAGTGGTCCAGGCCGCTCCAGAGAAGTGCTGTGTCCGGCACCATCGCCTGAGCCAGGTCCCCCTTCAGCTGCCATAGGGCGCTGGGACTGGGAACTGTCAATACTGCCGTCAACGTTTCCTTAATTGACATAATCCACTCCTAATAACTCCTGTCAGCGGCTCATCCGACCCTGCTCAAGCAGAAGGCGCTACCCTTCCGTGGGTACCTGCTTCAACAAATCCGAAATCACCTCATCGGTGCGGATCCCTTCCGCCTGCCCCTCGAAGTTCAGCAGCAGCCGGTGGCGCAGCGATGCGGGCGCGACCGCGGTGACATCATCGAAGCTGACATTGTAGCGACCATCCAGCAGCGCTGTTATCTTGGCCCCCAGGACCAGCGCCTGGCCGCCGCGGGGGCTGGAGCCGTAGCGCACATATTGGTTGGTCAATGGTGAGGGGCTGCTGCCCGGGTGGGAGGCCACAATCAGCCGGCTGACATATTGGCTGACCAGGGTGGGGATCGGCACCAGCCGGGCCAGCTTCTGCATGGCGACGATGCGCTCGCCGGTTGCGGCTGCCGCTGGCATCGGGCTTTCCTTTCCGGTAGTCCGGGCCAGGATTTCGGTTAAATCCTCAGTAGAAGGGAAGGGGACATTCACCTTGAACAAGAAGCGGTCCAACTGCGCTTCCGGCAGCGGGTAAGTCCCTTCCATCTCCAGCGGGTTCTGGGTAGCCAGGACAAAGAACGGCGCTTCCAATGCGTAAGTCTGGTTGGCCACGGTAACCGTTTGCTCCTGCATCGCTTCCAGCAGCGCTGATTGGGTCTTGGGGGTGGCCCGGTTGATCTCGTCAGCCAGGATTAAGTTGGCGAAGACCGGCCCTCGCTGAAAACGAAAGGCGCGGTGTCCGTCACCGCTTTCTTCCATGATGTCGGTGCCGGTAATGTCTGCCGGCATCAGGTCAGGGGTGAACTGAATCCGGCTGAATTCCAGGTTGAGCGCCTGGCCCAGGGTCCGGATCAGCATCGTTTTTCCCAGGCCGGGAACCCCTTCCAATAGCACATGACTGCCGCTGAGGATCCCGATCAGCACATGCCTGATCACCGAATGCTGGCCAACAATTACCTTGCCGACTTCAGCCTCAATGGCGGCGGCTGTCTCCCGAAATTGGACCACCGAAAGCTCCGTTGTTTCGCTCATCTATCTTCCTTAGCTGTCCGCCCCATGCCAGCCGGCGACTCCGCCGACGGGATTAGGGCTCCAACGATGTGAAATAGTCTCGGATGTATGATTTCATCCCCAGCGGGATATGGTCGTCCGCCAGCGCTTCATAAGCGGCGTTTCGATAGTCGCCGAATACTTGATTATAGGGGACGGTGCTGCCCTGGTCACTGAATTCGGTGGCGGTCTCACTCAGCAGGCCGCCGCAGCTGGCCGGGTTGGCCAGGCATTCTGCCGGCAGCTCAATGTCCACCCCTTCTTCCTCCAGCGCCGCGTAGTTGGGTACGGTGATGTTCTCAGCGTGTCCGCCGCCAGGGCCCGGCCCTCCAATCCCCTGACCCTGTTCATTTTGTGCGCCTCCAGCCCCCTGGCCCTGACCTTGACCTTGGCCCTGACCTTGACCTTGGCCTTGGCCCTGGCCCTGGCCTTCTCCCTGGCCTTGGCCCTGGCCCTCTCCGGGCGTTTGACCCTCACCTTGGCTCTGACCTTCTCCGCTCTGGCTCGATTGGGCCACTTCCTGACGCCCTTGATTCAACTGCCCGGCAGCTGACTGCGCCTGCTGGGCGGCTGCCCCTTCCAGGGCGCGCTGCTGCAAGGTGCCGGCGGCTTCCTGCAGCGCCTGTTGGGCACTGCTGATGTCGCCATTCTGAAGCGCCTGGGCCGCAGCGGCCAGCTGCGAGGCCAGCCGCGTATCGATGCCAGCCAATGCTTCGGCCGTGGCTGCCAGGTCCCCCGCAAGCGCCGCCTGCTCTTCGGCGTTCAACTGCGGCAGATCGTCGGCCAGCTGAGCGGCGGCCGCCCCTGCCTGGGAGAGATTCCCAGTTTGAAGCGACTGGCCCAACGCCTGGCTGCTGCCGTTATCAGCCAGCGGCTGTCCCGCCTCCTGCAGCGCCTGTTTCAGGCTGCCGTTGTCCAGTTGGGATCCCAGCTCTTTCAGATCCGCTTCCGCTTCAGACAAGACCGCCATCGCCTCTTCCTGGCTCAAATCTCCCTGCTGCAGCCCTTCCAATGCTTGGGCCAGCGGTTCTGTCAGCGCCTCTCTTTGGGCGTCATCCAGTTCCGGGTTGTTATTGATTTCTTCCTGCAGCGCTTCGATTGTTTCAATCTGCTCCTCAATGCTGGCTTCGATATCTTGCTGCCGCTGCAGGATCTCGCTCTGCGGATTTGGCAGCAGCACCGCCATCAGCAGCAGGGTCATCGCCAGTGCGATCATCAGCCAGTCTCGCCGGTTCAGCCCCATGGGCAGCCCTTGTTTGGCGTCTACCCGTGCTGCCGCTGACAAAGTATCGCTCAGCTGTGCCTGGGCCAGACCGGCGGGAACGGCCAGGGTGCCTGCCTGGATTTCCACCGCTGTGGTTGCGCGTTCCTTCAGCCGAAATTGGCGGTCTGCGAATTGGGCCTGCTGGGCGGCGGTTCGGCGCTGCAGAATCAGGAACAGCGTGCTGAACACGATCCCGCTGAGCGCCAGGATGCCGGCCAGGATGGCGGTCTGCTGATTGTGGAGCAGCGGGCGCAGGCGAGCGGCCGCTGCCACCAGCACCGCTGCCAACAGCCCGGTCAACAGCCCTCTGGGAATGGTCAGCAAGCTGTCTCGCCGCCGCCGCCGCCGGTCCCATTGGGCTAGCTGCTCCAGCAGTTGGTTGAAATCCCGCTCACCTGTCATCATTTGAACATACTCATCCTGGTGCTGCTGCTGGCAGCAAGGTAGATCGGTTAGCTCTCAGAGATCTTGCGAATGCGTCGGACACAAGCCCAGAAGAAGAAGAGGGCCAACAGTATATAGAGCAGTAGGAACCACGGCCAGGGTGAAAACAGCCAGACCGATTTACCGCCTATCGATGTTTTGAAGAAAAACAAGGCATCTTCCTGGATCAAGAAAACTTCACTCAGAATCAAGGTCGCCGGCAGGTTAGTGGTCGATAGAGCCAGGCCGCCATAGGTCATCAGCAGCTCCGCGGTGTTGGTCATACCGGAAGCCAGAAACACGGTGGAGCTCAACAGGGTGCCGCCTAGAAGGATGATGATCGGCAGGCCCACCGTGAAAAACAGCGACCCGGCAAAGGTGAGCACACTGGCGGCCAAGGTGGTCCGCATCAGAGTG
>JAHEEY010000207.1 GCA_024640485.1 Chloroflexota bacterium
CAATCCTGCTTGACAATAGCTGCAGTGACCACAGCTTAGGGTTGGATTGATCGCCACCCGGTCGCCCTGCTGAAAATCGACAACTTGTGCGCCGGTCTTGGCAATCACGCCCGCGCCGTCGCTGCCCATGATGTGGGGCATCTTGAGCTTCAGGCTGGGCCAACCTTCGAGGGTCCACAGATCAAGGCGATTGAGACTGGCCGACTTTATCTGGACCAGAACTTCGCCTGCCTGGATCTCCGGTATCGGTACGTCGGCAACGGTGACCTGATCCAGTGCGCCATGTTGATGGAAGATAACTGCTTTCATCGTCATCACCTGTAATCGTTCACAGTCGAACGGCACGCTCAGAGACGTGCAGTTCCTGCTTCTTCTACTTGACTAACAGCCGGCGGCGGCACCTGCAAGGCATCCTGATCGGCGAGGCGTGCAGCTGCATCCTGCTATTCGTCCCAGACTTCATCAAGATTATCTTTGTAATATTCCAGGGCATCGGCGAACGCCAGGATATTCTTGTCATTGGTGGTCTTCAACAGGACATCTAGCAGGATGCTGACAGACTCGTCTTCCCGGGCATCGCTGTAGTATGCCAGGGCCAAAAAGACGCGCATGCTGTTATCCTCAGGGAATTGTTCGGCGCCCTTTTCTAGGGTAGCGATAGCCTGTTCGAACTGGCCGACATTGCGGTAGCTGCTGCCCAGGCACACCAGACATTCGGTCAGCTCATCACCTTCCAATCCTGCGTCAATGGCTTTGCGGTAGTAGGGGATAGCTTCCCGCTCCTCTCCCAATACATCATATGACCCGCCAACCTCGAACAGAACAGTCGGATCATCATCATATTCTTCCAGCAGCTCAAGCAGTAATTCTTGAGATTCTTCCAGTTGGTCATTCCGGCGTAGTTCTTTGGCGCGAGCGATCTGGGTTTCCTTCAACGGTCTCTCCTCAAAATCGGGTATTTCTGATTTTAGCTGCATTCATTCTGCTCTCCGACAGTGGGCAAATATGGATGCATGATGAATGATAGACAGCCAGCTGGAAAATAGCAATAAATCCGGGGGATGAGATCGTCAACCTGGAGTGATATGATGCCCTGCCGGCCTGGCTCAAGTGGGGCAGCCAATCCAGAGCGGTTCGCTATTCATATGGGGATAAGATATAATTTTCCTTCATGTTTTCTGACAAACAATACGGCCTATACCGTGGCGCGGGACGGCAGCGAGTGGGCATCAATGCCCATCTGCTCTCTGGTGAAGCTGGCTATCGACAAGCTGGCATCCACCAATATATCACTCAAACCCTGCGTCACCTTTCCTGGGAAGAGGAAGGGCCTGATTACATTCTATACACCCAATACGGCAGTGAGCTAGAACGAAGCAATCCTGGCTTGACGGTTGTAGGCAGCCGCTGGCCAACAGATAGCCGGCTGGTGCGGATTGCCTGGGAACAGCTGGCTTGGCCAGCGAGCGCAGCCCGCCGAAAGATCGACCTGCTGCACAGCATGGCCTTTGTCACCCCATGGATATCGCCCTGTCCAACGATCGTGACGGTTTACGACCTCAGTTTTGTGCGCTATCCGGACCGATTCCCTGCGATGCAGCGGCTGTACCTTTCTACTCAAACAGCCCGTTCTTGCCGGCAGGCAAGGCGGGTGATTACCATTTCTGAATCGAGCCGACAGGATGTTCACCGCCTTTACGGGGTTCCGCTGGAACGGATTGACGTGGTTAATCCCGGTGTCGATGAAGTTTACCAACCGCTGCCTGAGGATGACGTAGCCGCATTTCGCCAGAGGGAAGGGCTGCCGAGCCGCTTTGTTTTGCATGTGGGCACTTTGCAGCCGCGCAAGAACATCCCGCTGCTGCTGGAGGCGTTCGCCAGGATACCTGACCCTGACCTGCAGTTGATCCTGGTTGGTGGAAAAGGTTGGCTGTATGATGAGATATTCCATCGGGTAGAAGCGTTAGGCCTTGGCGATCGGGTTAGGTTCACCGGCTATGTGCCTGAACAGGATCTGCCCCTTTGGTATAATGCGGCAGCATTGTTTGTCTTGCCCTCAGTGTATGAGGGCTTTGGCATGCCGGTCATAGAGGCTATGGCCTGCGGAACACCGGTCATTGCGGCGCGAACATCGTCAATTCCAGAAGCGGCTGGCGAGGCCGCTGCCTTATTTGATCCCCAAAGCGTGGATGAATTGGCAGATCGTATGGCGACCGTACTGAACAATCCGGGCTTATTGGATAAAATGCGAGAATTAGGTTTGCGTCAATCGCGGCAATTTTCTTGGAAACGAGCTGGGAGAGAAACAGCGGCAGTCTATCAACGCGCGCTGAACGATTAATGAGAAATAGAACGATCCGTACCATAACAATTGTGAGTGATCTGATCCTCATCAATTTGGCGTTCGCTTCTGCCTATCTGGTACGGTACAAATGGGAGTGGCTGCGTCCAGTGCAGTTCCACGAACCTTACTCTAGCTACTTTGTGCAGCAGGTTATTCTTAACGTGCTGCTTTTCCTGACCCTGTCACAAAGCAAAGTATGGAAGAGGCGCCGGGGTGAATTCTGGGTCGATGAAATGTCCCGGATCATCTATGCCACCTCTGCAGGTATCACCTTGATGATGGCGGTCACCTTCTTCTGGCAGCCCACCCCATTTTCGAGACTGCTGCTTCTGTGGGCCTTTCTTTTCATTGTCTTGTTTGTGAGTCTGGCGCGGCTGATTCGGCGTACCGTTCTCTCCGTGCTGTATCGCAAAGGGATTGCTGTTGACCGGGTGCTGGTAATCGGCTCTGGCGAGCCAGGGCGAGGCCTGATCCGTACCATGTTGGCCAGATCAGATCTGGGATTCAAGGCAATTGGCTATCTTGATGACGGCACCCGGGAAAACAACATCGGCCTGGGTCGAATTCCACATCTGGGAAAATACAGCGAACTGGAACAGTGGCTGCGGGATACACCAAATCTGCACACGGTGTTCATCGCCTTGCCCGGTGAGATGTACGCGGAAACTTCTAAACTGCTGAAGATCTGCCACGCACATGGCGTACGGGCTCAAGCGGTCCCCGATCTACTGCAGCTTAGCATGAACCGGGTTGAGTTTAATAACATGGCGGGTATTCCGATGCTGGGCGTACGTGACGTGGGTATGACCCGGCTGCAAAATGGCCTGAAGCGAGTCATGGACCTGGTGATAGTCTGCCTTGGTTCGGTGCCGGCGCTGCTGGCGATGCTGCTGATTGCACTGGCTATAAAGCTGGATTCACCCGGCCCCATACTGTATTCTGGCATGCGCGTCGGTAGGAATGGTAAGCTGTTCAGGATGTACAAGTTCCGCTCCATGATTGTCGGAGCCGAAGACCAAAAAGAATCGCTGCAGGAGCTAAACGAAGCGGATGGCCCGGTGTTCAAGATCAAGAATGATCCCCGGCAGACCAAAGTAGGGCGTTTTTTGCGACGCAGCAGTTTTGATGAGCTGCCGCAGCTTTTCAACGTCTTAACGGGCCACATGAGCCTCGTCGGCCCTCGCCCGCCGCTGTTGGAGGAGGTCGCCGAATACAAGCCTTGGCACCGGCAGCGTTTGTCCGTCATTGGCGGTATGACCGGACTGTGGCAGGTGAGCGGCCGTTCCGACCTTACCTTTGATGAGCTCTGTCTGTTGGATATCTACTACATCGAGAATTGGTCGCTGGCGCTGGATGTGCGGATCTTGCTGCAGACGGTTCCCCATTCCCTCTTTGGCAAAGGCGCCTATTAGCCTTGACAGGGGGGATTAGCAGATGAGGCTACTCGCTTTCAGGTGCGCTTGGCTGCTCTAGTTTGACGATGTCGCCATGGTAGTTGATGATAATTCGGAAGCCGAGCATGGCCATCATGTTTCGCGCCTGCAGCGGAATCCCTTGGGCGATGATTTGATCCATGTCGATGTTTCTCAGCGAGGCATCGACTGCCGCTTTGGTGAAAAGATCGTCCTTGCCCATCATCTTCAGCATTTGCTCAACGGCAAGCTCTTTGCTGTCTTCAAGCTGTCCTAGGAAGAAGCCCAGGACTTGTCGGTCGACATATTCAGAACTGATATGGCGGTGAAAACCATTATCGTCAACCACATAGTTCGCTTCGTCGCCAATGACTGCTGTTTCCACCAGCTGTCCGGTCTCGTCGTATACTAAGCCATCAAATAGCGCTTGTCTTGCCATCGGTTCATCCTCAACTATTGCCCGAGATCAGATATCTATGCCGCATGAAATCTCTGATATGGATAATACAAATATCTGGCTAATTGGCAACCGCTTTCGGCGGGTATCATGTGATAGCTGGCGGCTGTGAGGCTCGTCAATACAGCCTGTGTTGAAGCCGTCGGTCTTCGAATTGGCGCGTAGTAGGAGCTTTTGCCGCAGCTGCGAGGGCATGGTTGTCGCATTTGACATGGATGAGTGCGCCGTACGTGCAGTGGGTTGCCTGTGTGGTATAATCGACAGTTGGCTAATAATAATTCAAACAGGCCCCTTGTCTGGGGCTTGATTTCAGGAAATGTGGTGTTTGCGCGCCGCAGAGACAGTAAAATCAGACGCAAAGGTAAAGAACATTGTTTAGACCACTTGACTGGCTACTAGGTCTTTTTTCACTTGACATTGGTATTGATTTGGGGACGGCAAATACCCTGGTCTATATTCGAGATAGGGGTATTGTGATAAATGAACCATCGTGGGTTGCGATCAACAAGCGTACCCGCCGGCCCCTGGCAATTGGCGCAGAAGCTCGGGAGATGGTTGGTCGTACTCCTGGGGATATCGTGGCTATCCGGCCCCTGCGTGACGGGGTCATTTCCGAGTTTGAGATAACCGAGGCGATGCTCAAGTATTTCATCGACAAGGCTCACGAACAGATGCTGGTCCCATTCCCGCGCCCCCGTGTTGTCGTGGGTGTCCCCAGCGGCGTGACCGAGGTGGAGAAGCGAGCAGTCTACGATGCTACCATGAACGCTGGCGCTCGCGCCGCCTATCTCATCGAGGAGCCGATGGCTGCCGCCATTGGCGCTGGTCTTCCGGTTAATGAATCGCGAGGCAGTATGGTTGTAGATATCGGCGGCGGTACTACCGAGGTCGCTGTCTTTGCCATGACAGGAATCGTAGTCAAGAGATCGATCCGTGTGGCTGGCGATGAAATGAATGAAGATATCATCCAATACGCTCGCAGCAAGTACAACCTGCTGATTGGCGAACGCATGGCAGAGCGAGCAAAGATTGGGATTGGATCTGCTTTCCCCTTACCCGATGAACGGACCATGACCCTCAGGGGACGAAACCTGATCAACGGCCTGCCGCAGGTGGTTGAGATCAGCAGTATTGAGATCCGTGAGGCGATGGCGCCTTCGGTCAACATCATTGTTGATACGGTTCGAGATACGCTGGATGAGACCCCGCCGGAACTGGTTGCCGACCTTATGGAGGCCGGTATCTGCCTGGCCGGCGGCGGCGCTGAGATCCAGGGGCTTGCGGAGCGGATCGAAGACGCGGTAGGTATGCGTGTATGGGTAGCTGAAGACGCCATGACCTGTGTTGCCCGCGGGGCGGGTCGAGTCCTTGAGAATCTGGATCTCTGGGAGGATCGCGCGCTGGTGGGTCTACATCGCGGCAGTACACGTTAGATTTATGAACCTCGGTGATGCAAACCAGCGGATTCGATGGGCAGTGCTTGCTGTCTTGCTGGGTGTCGCTCTCCTGCTGTCAATCATGGACAGCACAGGCAATCTGGATCTTCTCCTCAGACTGATTCGCAACCCGTCTGCACCCGTGCTGGAGTGGACTTCTTCCAGAGCGGATCTGGTTGATGACATCGTCTCTGGGCCGCGCGATCTCCAAGCTGCCCGAGAAGAGATCTCTCTACTGCAAAGCCGGATTGATGAGTTGGAGAGGCAAAACGAGGAGTTGAACGAGGTTCAAGGGGAGTACCAGCTGCTGCTTGACCTGTTCAACCGGGCGCGCCAGGAGCCGGATCTGCGGCGGCTCACTGCTACTGTGATCGGCCGCGATACCAGCCTGGCGATGCGGAGTATCATCATTGACAAAGGTACTGACGACGGGGTGGTGGTAGGGATGCCGGTAGAGAGTGCCCGCGGATTGGCTGGACGCGTATTCCGGACTACTGCCAGATCCTCTCAAGTCGTCTTGATCACTGATAATGCCAGCCTGGTTGCCGCCCGGCTGGGCAGCTCGCGCGCCACTGGTATCTTGAAGGGCGGCGGCATCGGCGGCTCAATGACCATTGACTGGATTGATTTGAAACATCAAATCGAAATCGGCGAGGTTGTCCTGACCTCTGGACTGGGGGGCAAATTCCCCCAGGATATGGTCATCGGGCGTGTTAGTGAGGTTGACCGTCGAGAGGCGGATCTCTTCCAACGGGCCATCGTGCAGCCGGCAGTTGATTTTGACTCGCTGGAAATGGTGTTTGTGATCACCGATTTCCAGCCAGTGGATACTGAGATTTTCTCTAGCCCGACAGGCAACTAATGAGTTCAAGCGTCTATCTGGCTGTGCCAGTGATGGTTGTGCTTTCCATCCTGCAATCGGCCTTCCTCACCCGCTTTCCCATGTTTGGCATGGTCCCTCAACTGCCTCTGCTTGTCGCCCTTGCCTGGGGGCTGCTTCACGGGATCAATGAGGGGGTGATGTGGGCTTTCTGGGCAGGAATCGCTTTGGATCTATTTTCCGCTGGCCCCATGGGCGCCTCCGCCCTGGCATTCATCGGCGGCGTGGCAGTGGCGACCTGGGTGGAACAAGCATTGCCCCCAAACCGGATCTTTCTGCCGCCTCTGCTTGCCGCAGTCGCAACGTTCATTTCGCTGTTTCTGTATATGCTGCTCCTGAGGGTGCTTGGCAGGGCCATCCCAGTGCAGAGCTTTCTAGATTCGCTGCCGCTGCTGATGCTTCATGGCGGGCTGATCCTGCCGATAATTTGGATGGCCGGCGGGCTGGAACGGCTGGTTACTGTTAGAGGTTCCCGCATCAGATAGATGTGGTCGACCGGAAGCGCGCAATCCTTCCGCTCCGCTGCCCAGGCGAGTGATATTATGTCAAGAATTGGTTGGGAACATGTCGAAGACCAAGAACTGCAGAGCGAAGATCCTGGCTTTCAAGGGCGCCTCTACTTGCTGCGGATCATTGTTCTGCTTATCTTCGGACTGCTTCTGTATCGAGTATGGTGGATTCAGCAGACGCGCGGAGATGTCTTGCAGGCGAAGGCCGAAGAGAATCGATTGACCGTGTTGACATCGGATGCGCCGCGGGGGGTGGTATTCGATCGCAATGGGGAGCCCATCGCAGTCAACTTGTCCAGCTTCAATGTCACCATTACACCGGCGTTTCTGCCGGCAACGGAAGAGGAACGCCAGGCTGTCTATGAGCGACTCTCAATCCTTACCGGCGTGCCTGTCACGAACACCGTGCAGCAGCAGGCGTTGGTAGAAGCAGCCAATCCCGAGCTGGTTACAACCTATTCGCGGCTGGCCAATATCTACGGCGCGCCGGTGCGCGATACCCTGGATCTGGCAGGCATCGTGCCCAGGCTGCCGGATAGTATCATCGGCATTGTCCAAGAGCATAGTTTCGCCCAATATGTCCCCACGGTTATCACTTCAGGGATCCCCATTACTTTGGCGTACACTATCGAGCAGGAGAGCATTTTTCTGCCAGGTGTTCGAGTCATACCTGAACCGCTGCGCTACTATCCCAGCGGCGAATATACCGCCCATCTCTTGGGTTTCATGGGCCCAATTCCCAACGAGCTTTGGCTCGATATCCCCGGCTATGAGCGGGACGACCGTGTTGGCTGGGCAGGCCTGGAATCTTCGATGGAGTTCGAGTTGGCCGGAACGAAAGGGGAACGCCAGATTGAACAGGATTGGACTGGCCGCGAACTGCGTCAGATTGGATTGGCCAAGGAACCAGTTGCCGGCCTCAATCAACACCTGACCCTTGACCTCGAGCTGCAAAAGCAGACGTCCGAGATTTTGGCTGAATATATGCAGCGCAATCGCGAGACGCCTAGAGTGGATGAAATCACTGGGGAGAGAACTTTCCCGGAGATCGAACAGGCTGTCGTTGTGGTTATCAAGCCCTCTACGGGTGAGATCTTGGCCATGGTCAGTTTCCCCACTTTTGACAATAATCGGTTCGCGACTGAAGTGCCGGTTGATTATTATCTGGGTCTCGCGCGTGATGTGTATTCTCCGC
>JAHEEY010000208.1 GCA_024640485.1 Chloroflexota bacterium
CGCCTGAAGTTCCGCTTGTCCAGATTTTCTCCTAAGATGATCTGGTACGCCGTCTGCAGTTCCGTCAATGTAAATTGGTCCGGCAGAAGTTGAAAACCCACCGAAGTGTACTCTAATTTGTAGCGAAGCCTCTCCAGCGCGTAGTCCAGGATCTGTTGGTGGTCAAAGGCGAGTTCCGGCAGCTGGAACATAGAGAACCAACCTGTTTCAGCCGCGTCATCCCCCGCCCTATGCTGTATAGCATGATTGGGTACCAGGGCGAAATAGGCTACCGTGATGACCCGGGTCCGCGGATCTCGAGCCGGGCTGCCGAAAGTATACAGCTGCTCCATGTAGACACCGGTGACCCCTGTCTCTTCCGACAATTCCCGCATAGCGGCGTGTTCCAAAGATTCATCCATATGCACAAAACCGCCGGGAAGCGCCCAGAAATCAGCAAAGGGAGGGAACTTACGCCTGATCAACAGCACCTGCAGGTCATCGTCCACAAGTGAAAATATGACCACATCAACAGTCACTGAAGGCCGGTCGTAATCAGCTGGATTGTAGTTTTCTGGAATTGCCATGAGCAATCACCCTTTCATGAAAAATCCCCGCCTGTAAACAGGCGGGGATTTCTAGTTCTTACTGGTGTTCAAGCCGCCAAGTCAGCCGCTTACGTCGTTCTAGCCGCTGCCGCCAAAGCCTGATTAATCAACCGGGGGGTTAGGCGGCAGTGATGGTACCGGAACATCCTCTACACGCGGCTGCAGATCGAAATCTCCAGGCTCAGGTATTGCCAGCCCGCCCTGCTCAATGATTTGCGGTAGGCTGATGCTGACCGTACTGAACTGGGACGTATCCCCTTGAGCACGCAAAGCCAGGTCAATCTTGATCCCGCGTTCCAGCGCCCACTTCATAACCAGCGCGTCTTGAGCGGACAAGCTCAGGATAATGACATCCGGTTTGTTTTCATACCGCTCTGGTGCCGGCGTGGCTTCTGGCTCGGCGACAGCCTCTTCGGCCCCATCTTCAGCAGCGGCAGCCCCTGGAACTTCCAGGGTGGTACCGCCTTCTGCAGCGGCGGCAGCTTCTGCGGCGGCCGCTGCGGCTTCCGCTTCTTTAGCCCCTTTCTCAAATTCACGCGGATCGCGCCAGGTACCTACCCACATCACCTTGGCCTGCTGCACAGTCAGTTGGGTGACTCGCTTGGGAATCGGAGGCACAACAGCCGAAGATTCCTGTACTGTTCCATCAGCACCGATTGTGCTGGTAGATTCAAATTCACGAGGCACGAACTCGACTACCTGGTTGATATCGGTGATGAACTCCAACCGTCCTTGTGTAGACTCGGGGAAGAGGAATTGGCCGCCTGCCAACAACGCCGACTCAATCACCCGCTGGGTGATATTGGGCAGTGAAGTGTTGAACTCAGAGTCGATGTCGACAACCTGCAAGGTCATCATCACATCAACCTTATCACCGGGGCGCAAAGCGTAGGCGACACCGGTGAACTGGTCAATCGGGAAAGCCATTGCTACCTGACCCGGTTCAACCAGCAAGGAAAGATCCGAGCCCATTGCCAGATCCAGCCCTGATGGCTCCAGTTCCGCTGAACTTCTGGCCAACATGGGCCGCAGAATTTCCTGGCCCTGGCTGATCGGCACCTTGACTATCTGACCAAGTACGTCCTCTACGTCAGTATATGCGATGGTTTGACCTTCATCATTTACCAACAGAGCCACGTTGTTGTTTGGTCTTAGCTCAGTGCCGATGATCTCCCGTCTGATCCGCTCGCCTACCGGCAGATCTACCTTGGCATAAACAACCGGGACGTATTCAGGAGTGGGCATTGGGGGCGGCAGTCCTGGTTCCTCGTTTTCTTGCGCAACCGGGTCTACGGCGGTCACGTCAACCGGTTCTTCGATACCAGAGGCAAGGCCGTCTACGGCAGCGCCGCCGCCGCCAAATTGGCGGAAAGCCAGGACAGCTCCCAAGCCGACTACTGCTATCACCACGATTATGATGAGAAAGGTTCTTGGACGCATAGCGAATTCCTTATCTTAAAAAAGCCTTTCGAGCCTATCCACCGTCGGACGTTTATTCCCCTTGTCCGGCTGCTGCAGGAGTAGCTGTAGCATCGGGGGCAGGATCGACCGAGTAACCGAAATTCAACGGTACGTCGATACCAAATCGCTGCAAGATGAAATCAAGATCAACGTTGTCAATTGAATACAATTGGCCATCGTTTGCGCCGCGTAACGCGAAGTCGAAATTGGCAAATGACTCAACCGCGTACTTCACCAGCAGCTGCTGCTGTGGCGACAGCGCCAGAACCAGAACCTCAGGCGGGTTCGGAATCGGCGTCACTTGAGGTGTCGGTGACGGGGTCGCTTCCCCTTCAGCGGCTGGCGGTACTGGGGTTGGAAGTTGGGCAAATGCCTGCGGCTTCCACTCACCCACCTGGATGACCTTGGCATTCTGCAAGATCATGGAGATGGGAATGGGCCGTTGCGGTTCGGAGGGGCTGATATGGGCCAAATCACCGGTAGGCAGCTGTTCAAAACGCCCGTAAGGGGAAATGACAAAGATATCCTGCGTGGTAGCGCCCTCGCCGCCGGCAGCAGCAGCATCTCCGGCGCCACCGGTACTCTCTGCCGCCTGGAGCGATTCCTGTACGAAGAACACCCCTGCATTCCGCAGATAGGTCTGGAATTCCTCGTCAATCTGATAGAAGAGGAACGTGATCATGATGTCGACATGATCCCCTTCATCCAGCGCATAGGCGACGCTGCTGAGCCGGTCCATAGGGATCGCAGCCGCAACGGAGCCATAAGGGATCAGGGATGAAGGGCCGTAGTTCTCCACACCGGTCAGTGTTGGATCAGAGGCCAGCGCATCCATGGTCAACGTCTCACCCTGGAAGATCCGATTACGGGCGTACTTGCCGACGATATCTTCAATATCAATAATGAAATTGCTGTTGAGTGATTCGCCTTCAGCGATAGTCCGCCGCTCTTGCCTCACCAATTCGCTGGTCAGCAGTTCTTCGGCTGTCAATGGGTATTGGAACCCGCGAGGAACAGTTTGCAGTGACACATACACGGTATCGGTTGGCATGCTGGTGGGCACTGGGGTCACCTCCTCAATAGAGGGGGCTACCTCAGCTAAGCCGTCACTAACAAGGACCTCTCCTTCGGTTACCGGAGTGTCTCCACCCCCGCCTCCCGTGATGGCAAAATACGCCACGGCGAGAAGCGCCAATAGAGCTACGACTACGATTAAGATAATAATTGTGCGACGGCCCATCGTTCTATTCCTTTAAGTAAACGATCTTAATACCGGTAGTTATGCCTGTTCATCAGTAGGTCATTGAATGCATATTGGAGGCTGAGGGCACGGATAAATCATCTTCAGTTTATCGGAACCATAGGATAATTCAAACAATATGTAAACCTCATTATGTAACATATGTTAACATATGTAAAGTTGAATGGCAAATAGCTCACTCGACAAGGTATCAAATTGCTTTGGATCCGTAGATGCTCGGGTCAGGTTGTTCCCCACATGGCGTGCGCTGGCTTGCCGTCATCATCGCCGCAATCGGCAGATCTTCCCTAGCGAGAAGACAAAGGTGCATCCGTAAGCAGCTGCCACCAAGCCTGCCAGGGACGCGCCTCAGCGGCAGGATCGGGCGTCGCTTTGGCGATTGGCGTCGGCATTGGAGTCGCTTCAACCAGAAGTGGTGTCACCCGTTTCTCACCAGGAAGGATGTACCCGCCCTCATCGCGGGCATAGGTAATTACATAGTCCTCACTCTCTGCGTAAGTCAACGTTGCCCTCAATTCAACTTGACGTGTGCTCTCCAGGAAAACCTCGCTCTGCAGCGCCTCCTCGCCCACGCCGACCACCTGCCCTGCGCGAGCCCGACGGTTAAGATCGAGCGCGATAACCAGAGCGGCAATAACAGCCAATAAGGCCAGAAGCTGCGCCAGACTCAGTAGAGGACGTTGGTGTTTGGACATACTACCCATGATTTTCAAATGTTAGCTTTGAATGTCAATCTACGCAACAACTAATCGGCCGCGGCACCCCAAGACCAGATGGTGGTGGTCGACAAAGAGCCTGAAGTATTAAGAAGCTGTCAGCCTTTCGCCAATTACTAGGCGCTATGTTAAAATTCGAGCCTCTATGGACCAGAAAGATTTCTTAGTAATCGGACACATCACACGCGATCTTGTCCCAGGTGGCTCACATGCTGGCGGCACAGCCGTCTATTCAAGTCAAACAGCGCATGTGTTGGGCTGCAGAACAGCAGTCCTGACCAGTGTAGAAGCTGACTACGACATCACCCAAGTCATGTCAGGGATTGATGTCCGCCGTATCGACTCGCAAGAGACGACTACCTTTGAAAATGTCTACACGCCTGCCGGTCGAGTTCAGACAGTTCACGGCCTGGCAAATCAGTTGACCGCTGCTGACATCCCTGAGAGTTGGACCCGCGCCAAGGTCGTTCATCTGGCCCCAATTGCTAATGAAGTGGATCCGGAAATGATTCAGATCTTCAGCAACAGCCTGGTGTGCTTGACTTTACAAGGTTGGCTGCGGGGCTGGGATGAGGACGGTCGCGTCTTCGCCCGCGCCTGGGAGGCGGCTGAACATATTCTACCGATGGCCTCCGCGGTAATCCTCAGCCAAGAAGATCTGCTGGATGATGCTATGCTCCACGCTTACAAAGAGTACGCGCGGTTGCTGGTATTAACCCAGGCCGCCAAAGGATGCATCGTCTATTTTGATGGCGAACAGCGGCTCATCCCAGCCCCTGCAGTCACCGAAGTGGAACCCACCGGTGCCGGCGACATTTTCGCGGCAGCCTTCATGGCCCGTTTACACCAGACCGCTGGCAATCCCTGGGAAGCTGCTCGGTTCGCCAACGAGATCGCCGCTCAATCAGTCACACAGAGCACCTTGACAGCCAAGATTGACCAGATTAGAAAGTATCATTCCGAGCACCAGTAGGCAAAATCGATTACCATACGGTGACGTCGCCATCAAAGATCGCAGCACGGCAGCAGCCGGGTATGGCACCTCCCGAACAGCGGGAAGCAACACCCCCCGAACAGCGGCTTGACACCATTCTCCTTTCATAATACGTTTGACACAAATGACAAAAATTTACGCGATAGTGAACCAAAAAGGCGGCGTCGGCAAGACCACCAGCGTCATTAACCTGAGCGCTTTTCTAGCCAGCAGCGGCCGCCGGGTACTGTTGGTTGACCTGGATCCTCAGGCCAACGCGACGTCGGGACTGGGCTTCGATAAGTATCAGATGACCCCTTCTTCCTATGATCTGCTGCTGGAAGACGCCAAGCTGGATGATATCATCATCAAGAACGAGGAGTTCAAACTTGACATTCTGCCCTCCCACCCGGCCTTGGCAGGCGCGGAAGTTGAGTTAGTTAATGCTATCGGCCGTGAATACCGGCTGAAACAAGCATTAGAATCCACCAACGGCAGGTACGATTACATCTTGATCGACTGCCCGCCCAGCCTCAGCCTGCTGACCGTCAATGCCCTGACGGCGGCGGCCTCCGGCATCCTCATTCCGGTTCAGTGTGAATATCTTGCCCTGGAAGGGCTGACGCAGCTAATGCATACTATCGAACTGGTGAAACAGTACCTCAACCCGACCCTTGGCATCCGCGGATTGATCATGACCATGTATGATGGACGTACCAACCTGAGCCGTCAGGTGGTAGAAGAAGTGCGGGGATATTTCCCGGGGAAAGTGTTCCGTACCATCATTCCTCGCAACGTTCGACTAAGTGAAGCTCCCAGCTTTGGCCAACCTATCAGCGCATACGCCCCTACCTCTCCTGGCGGCATCGCCTATAAGGTACTGACTGCGGAATTGGTCAAGGGGGATCAGACGAAAGGGAAGTGAACCAATGAGCAAGAAACGTGGACTTGGTCGCGGCCTCGGCGCCCTTATTCCAATTGATGAGTCCCCTTCTGTCGATCAAGGGATCGTGCGCGTCTTGGCGGTCGGCGACATCAAGCCCAATCCGCACCAACCACGAACGGTTCTTGATGAAGAACATCTGAACGAACTGGCTGACTCCATCCGCGAACATGGCTTGATCCAACCCCTCATCGTCACCAAGGGAGAAGAATCCTACACGTTAATCGCCGGGGAGCGTCGCTGGAGAGCTTCTATGCTTGCCGGCCTGACGGAAGTCCCGGTCGTCGTAAAGGAAGCCACCCCGCAGGAAATGTTGGAGCTGGCAATCATCGAGAACATCCAGCGGGCAGACTTGAACCCCCTGGAAGAAGCGTATGCCTACCAGCAGCTCATCGATGAATTCAAACTAACTCAAGAAGAGGTCGCCAAACGGGTTGGCAAAGGGCGATCCACGATCGCCAATTTAGTCCGGCTGATCAGCCTTCCGCCAAATATCCAGCAAGCGGTAACCGACGGCAAGATTTCCGGCGCTCATGCCCGCGCCCTACTGCCCTTACCCACCCCAGAGATGCAGACCAACGCCGCCGGCCAGATCATCCGGCTCAGCCTCAACGTGCGCCAGACCGAAGCTTTGGTTAAAAGCCTGCTGGCAGAAAAGAAGCCGCTGGCCAAAGAGAAGAAAGCGCTGCCGGCAGAACTGGCTGCTTTGCAGAGTCAGTTCGAGCAATCCCTTGGCACCAGAGTCAATATCCAGCAAGGTGCCAAAGGGGGGAAAGTCGTCATCCATTACTACTCAGATGATGATTTACAGGCCATTTATGAGGCGATCTCCGGCTCAGAGTGATTGGCCCAGTCAGATATCGCCTTATGTAAACTTAATTTGGTACCGGAATCGAAGCGACCGGTTCTTCAGCTGCTTGTGGGCAACGGCTGCACGCAGAGAATCGCCACGCGGGGCGTGCAATCATGTGCAGGCTTTTTCCGAGAGCGCATTGCACCAGGGGCGGTTGCCACGTCCCCTATCGCTAGACCACCTGTCGCCATTTAGGTCAACGAAGGACCGTCCCATCTTGTGTGTCCGCTGCTGTACGGCATCAGCGTTTTACGCAACTCCATTGGCTCTCTAACCCATACCTCCATCTCGCATAAGGAGCGGCAGAAAAGATTATGAGCGATCAACAACTGCAAGCCTTGGAAAAAGCGCTGGCTCTTAAGGAAAGAGAGCTGGCGATCATCAGAAGCATTGACCTTATTCGCGACACCAGTCCAGAACCGAAACCGATGTTTGCCGCCATCATCAAGCTGTTGGCTGAGCACCTCCATGCCGATCTGTGTCACCTCTTCTTGCGAGACCGGGTGACCGGCACCGCCTCCCGCCGAGCCTCTCTGGAAAATGGCGAGACTCACCCTGAATTGGCCGCCTGGATCGCCGGGACCCGTTCGGATCATCTGCTCCAGCTGGAGCAGGTCACTGTCTGGACCGGTGACCAACTGCTGACTGATGATCCGGCGGCGCCAATCTCATCAGGGCTGCAGTTGGCGGTGGTCCCGATCATTATGGGCACCGATGAACGGCTGGGCGCCATCCTGCTTGGGCGCGCCCAACTGCCGTTCACCACAGATGACTTACAGCTGCTGCGTACCGCTGAAGACCAGATTGACTCTGCCGTCATTCAAGGCATGATGTATGAAGAGAACCGGCTCAGGGATCAGGCTGTCCGTCTCAAGCAGGACGAACTCAGTCTGCTGATGGACATTGACAGGATTCGAGACACGGTCACAGAACCAACCACCATGCACACAGCCATTGTGACGCTGCTGGCGGATCGATTCAAGGCCGATCTGTGCATGCTGTTTCTGATATCGCCCGACTCGGCCCAGGTGGAGCTGCGCGCCCTAAATGATCGCAGCCAGAGCCTGGGACAGCTCGATCAGGTGATGGTCCATCAATTGGCACAAGAAGCCAGCCTGCTGAATGATATTGCCCTGTGGTCAGGCCAAAAGCTGCTGTCTGATGGCAGTTCCCAAAACGCTTTCCGCGATCTGCAGCTGGTGGCGGTACCTATCATCATGGGAACCACTGATCGGCTGGGTGCGCTGCTCCTGACCCGAGCCTCAGACACCTTCTCGGCTGACGAACTGCATCTACTGCGCGCCGCCGAAGACCAAATCGACTCTGCCGTAATTCAGGGCTATGCCAGACACAAGCATCTGCAGTTCACCCGAGAGCTGGATACTATC